>CAYQMB010000001.1:0-80979 GCA_964418565.1 uncultured Bacteroidales bacterium
AAGAAAGAAATGAACATATTATGCTGAAATGCTTTGATAAAATGTACCGGGTCACCCAAATCACATTTTATAAAAGCATTATTTGTTGATTATCAGATATAATATTTGAAATAATCAATTTGGTGCACAAAACAGGAGACCCCGCTGTGGTTTTCTGAGTGAAAATTTCTCTCACCTGCCAATAATAATTCAGAAACTTATTAAGTTTGTACAAAGATTTGAAGATGCGAGCTATCTGGTACAGCATAATAAGTTTATTGGCACTGAGCATATTGTTTTCCTGTGCCAAACCGGGCAGTCCCACCGGTGGACCTAAAGACACACAGAGCCCCGTAGTGGAGGAAACCAGCCCGCCCGCCGGTGCTACTCAGGTTAGTCCCGGGCATATCGACATTAAATTTAACGAATACGTTGAACTGAATAACATTCAGCAAAACCTCATCGTATCACCGCCTTTCTCTGAAAAACCTGACGTAAGAATCCGGGGAAAAGGCATCCGCATCGTTCTGCCCGAAGAGCCAAAAGAAAACACCACCTACAGTTTCACCTTTCTTGATGCCATTGCTGATATCACCGAACGTAACAAAGTCTCCAGCATGGTATACGCTTTCTCCACTGGCGATGAAATTGATTCACTCAGAATGGGGGGCAGCGTAACAGATGCCTGGACTGAAGATAAAATACAGGATGCATTGGTTATGCTTTACAAAAATCCCGCCGACAGCGCATTCAAAACCAGCGAACCATACTACCTGACAAAAACAAACAAAGATGGCGATTTCAGGTTCTTTTACCTTGCACCGGGCAAATACAGAATCTATGCTCTGGAAGATGCCAACAACTCCTTTACCTTTGATCAGCCAAATGAAAAAATTGCATTTCTCGACAGCCTCATCATTCCACAGGTAAGCATTGAACGGGACAGCACAGATACCATTGTGCATTACACACCGCATAACATTCAGCTCCGTTTATTTGAGCCGGAACAATACCAGCAGTTTATTGAAAGCAGCAGCAGGCCGCGGCCTGATAAGCTGGAAGTGTATTTTAAACGGCCCCAGGATTCGCTTATCAACTGGTACTCACCGGATTTCTCAGAGGAGGATGTGTATACTGAGTTTTCTGATAATGCCGACAGCCTTCAGTTCTGGCTCCGCGACAGCAGCCTCACGCAACAGGACAGTCTGCGCATGATTCTCAGCTATTACTCCGGCATTGATACCATAGGCCGGCAAATCGACACCCTGGTGTTTTCACCGGAAAACGAAGCGAAACCCATTCTGAAAATTGCATCCGGTGTTTCCGGTGGCACACTAAATTACTGGGACAGCCTACAGGTTGAAAGCCCTTCACTTTTGGCTTCCATTGACACGTCACGCATGCAACTTTTCCGCATCATCAACGACAGCACAACAAAATCACTTCCCGTGGATGCAGGCATAAGCCAGGCCCTCACTGTAAACATAAAGGCAAAGATTATACCCGGCAAATCGTATCGCCTGATTGTGGACAGCGCGGCCATAACAGATGTTTTCGAACGCAGCAATGATAGCACTACCATAGAATTTAGCGTGAATGAAGAAAACGACTTTGCAGGCCTGAAACTGAGCATCCCCGGCACAAATGAATCGTGGTTTTGCGATGTCATGCAAAGCGATAAACTTATCCGCCGAAAGGCCGGCAAGGCTTCGGGTACGTTTGAATTTCAACGGATGGAACCCGGCACCTATGACATTCGCCTTGTTCACGATGCCAACCAGAATCTTGAGTGGGATACCGGTGATTTTGATAAATCGCGTCAACCAGAAGATGTATATTACAAAAGCGAAAGCATAGAGCTGCGTGCCGGCTGGACACAGGAAACAGAATGGTTATTGTTTAACAGCAAAGATGAAGAGAAATAGCATGGAACGTAAAAAGGTTTTAATCATATCATATTACTGGCCCCCATCCGGCGGGATTGGTGTTCACCGCTGCCTGAAATTTGCCAAATACCTGCGCGATTTTGGCTGGGAGCCGATAGTGTATGCCCCGGAAAATGCCGATTATCCATATTTTGATGAAAGCAATTTCAAACACATCCCCGAAGGCATTACCATTCTGAAAAAGCCCATACGCGAACCGTTTAAGCTGTTTAAAAAACTCTCCGGCAGAAAAAAAAGCGATTCGGCAAATCCCGTTTATGTCAGGGATAAAAAACGCAGCCTGGTGGATGAGTTATCCATCTGGATACGAGGCAATCTGTTCATCCCCGATGCCCGTGCTTTGTGGATAAAACCATCGGTACGGTTTCTAACAAAATGGCTGAAAAATCATCCCGTGGATGCCATACTCACCGACGGGCCACCACATACCAACACCGTTATTGGCTGCCGCGTATCCCAAAACACCGGCATCCCATGGCTGGCTGATTTTCAGGATCCCTGGACACAGGTAGATTATTACAACATGCTGAAAATCGGCAAACGCGCGGATAAAAAACATCACAAACTGGAGCAGGAAACCTTTCGTACGGCAAAAAAAATCACCGTTGCCAGTCCGTCATGGGCCAAAGACCTTGAAGCCATAGGTGCACATGATGTCGATCCCGTATTCTGGGGTTACGATGAAGATGATTTTCCCCAAACCTGGCCGGAACCCGACAAGGAATTCAGCATCATTCATGCCGGATTACTTGGTTACGACCGCCGCCCCGACA
The DNA here is from genome assembly GCA_964418565.1 of uncultured Bacteroidales bacterium. Lineage (GTDB taxonomy): Bacteria > Bacteroidota > Bacteroidia > Bacteroidales > ML635J-15 > JAQIBY01. Next base: position 2,699 of record CAYQMB010000001.1, read on the forward strand.
CATTAATCAATCTGCTTGGCAAAATGAAGCAGGAAAATCCCGAATTCGGACGTCTGCTGAAACTGCGCTTTGCCGGCAATGTGGATTACGCCATCAGCAAACAAATCGAAGATGTGGGTCTGGCAGAAAATTACGAAGCACCCGGCAATGTTTCACGTCCTGAAGCCATTGACATGACACTGCGCGCTCAGATGCTGCTTTTGCCCCTCAACAAGGCAGACAATGTAAAAGGACGTATTCCCGGAAAATTGTTTGAAAATCTGCGTGCTCAAAAGCCGATTTTGTGCCTGGGGCCTGATGACAGCGATGTTGCAGGCATAATCAGGGATGCTAATGCGGGTACAACCTGCGCGTATGATGATGAATCCTGCCTGAAAAAATTCCTCACTGAGCGATTTGATTTGTTTCAGCAAGGCCAAAATCAAATCAAAACCGGTGATATCGCGGAATATTCGGTACGCAACCAGGTGAAAAAAGTGGCGGGTTTTCTGGATAATATTTCATCCTGAAAACGGCAGAAATTACAGATTCATTCATCAATCACCTGAATCTGGCGACCTTCGGGTCTGTACCTTCCTATAAGTGCGCCACCGGCACTTGGAGCATTAATGGTCTCCGGCTGATAACGGCGATCCATAATCAACATATTATTACCTTTTTTAATCAAGCCGGTCTGATCAGGGCTTAAAGCAAATTGACTACTGCCCTCGCTGCCCTGATAAAACGTCTCGCTGCTTTCACCATCAACACTGTTGAATGTCAGACTGATGCTTTCGTGTTCAGCTAAACTCTCACCCTGCCATGTTAAGTTCCATTCCTGACCTTTGGTAAGGGGAGCAAGGCTGTCGGGCAGATTCACGGGGGTCATACTGATGTTGTTGGTATACATATCTCCGTCAGCGTCGGTAAAACGAAAGGTACCTGCAGACAGCAGGCCATCAAAAACTTTTTCATATATGGCTACATCCGCCCTGAAAGCCAGTTCATATTCAGATGATTCATTCTGAGGCTGAAACACGATGGATGCTTTTTCGTTCAGCTCCATTAATGTACCGGCAGAATTTCCGAATTTAAAGGTGACTCTGGCACGGGTTTCGTCTGCACTCTGATTGTAATACAACTCATAAATGGTGTATATCCTGTCCTGATCTACGGGCTGACTGAAATCATCATTGCAGGAAGAAAAAAACACAACAGCAATGCACAACAGCCAAAAACCATTGACAATTCGTTTCATGATTCCGGATTTGGTTTTCAGCTTAAAGGTAAGAAAAAATTTCTCACATCAGGGGCAAAATGTCCGCCGAAAGATTACTCAACCACATCAAGACCCTCACTGGAGCTGGTGTACACGGTTTCCATTTTACCGCCGACTTCAGGCGCATCCACATCGTTGGTTTCGTAGGAACGCTCAAGTTTTATAATGGAAGCACCCGGGTTAAGTCTTTCGGTTTCAGTGGAACTGAGTGAAATTGATGTGGCACCCTCAGCAGAAACGGTAAAGGTTTCGGTATCTGAGTCGGCGGGACCATCAATGCTCAGGCTAATGACTTCATTGGGACCAAGAGACAAGCCTTCCCACTCTATTTGATACATGGCTCCTTTCTGGATATCCGGCAGGGAATCGGGTAGTTCTGCAGACAAAACAGAAATTGAATTGGCATACTGGTTACCATCCAGGTCTGTGAACCTGAACGTACCGCTTTCTGTAAACCCTTCCATTTCGTTTTGATAATATGCATATACGCCGCTGAAATCCATTTCTACATTATTAAATGTGATGCTGCTGCCTTCGCTGAGTTTCAGCTTGGAGTCGTACTGGCCTCCCATTCGAAAGGTAGCACGCGCAATGGTTTGATTTTCATTGGCATCGTATTCCAGAAGGTAATGTGTATAAATTCTGTCCTGGTTAACATTAACAGAATCTTCTCTGCGGCATGATGTGGAATAAACCATGCTTAACACAATACCTGCCATAAACAGTGGGAACAAGATTTTTTTCATAATCATAGGTTTTATGGTTTCTGAGCTTGTAAAATTCGCTTGTTTTTATTCAGGTCTTTATAAACAATTATGTTGCCAAATTTAACACTTTTGAAACAATTTATGCTTTCAATTTCATAACTTTTGTTGATTTCACACAGGCAAAAACCGTCGGGTTTAAGCTTATCAGCCGCGATTTCAGCAATCCGCAGGTAAAACATCACGGGTTCATGGTCCGGGACAAACAAAGCCTTTTCAGGTTCATAATCAAGTACATTTGAATGCATATACGATTTTTCCTTTTCAGCCACATACGGTGGATTACTGACAATTAAATCCAACTCTGATGGCAAAAATGAAGCATCCTTCAGCATATCATGATGGACAAACCTTACATCTGCACCAAGACGATCAGCATTATCAGCCGCCAGATGCAATGCGTCATCCGAAACATCGGTGGCATACACCCTTGCATCGGGAATTTCCAGAGCCAGGCTTATGGCAATGGCTCCGCTGCCCGTCCCCAGATCAAGAATACGGGTTTGCTTTTTGCCCTTAAGAACACGAAGGCAATGCTCCACCAGCTCTTCGGTTTCAGGGCGTGGTATCAAAACTGCCGGACTGACGGTAAAACTGCGGCCGTAAAACTCGGTTTCACCCAGCACATATTGCAGGGGTTCACTCTTAAGCAAACGCTGATAAGCATTTTTCAGTTTAGTCAGATCCACCGCTATCGGCACCATATCAGGCTCAGCAAGCTGTTTTGTTTTATCAAATCCCAGCACTCCTTCAATCAGTAACACAGCAATGCTTTTGGCCTCTTGTTTATCGTACAGATCAGTGAGCCCTTCCGTAACAAGCTGTTTTATTTCTCTTATGCCTCGGTTTTCAAATGCAATCATAAAACAAAGATGATGAAAATTTCAATAGGCTTATCAAAAAACAAAGCAGAAGCCCGGGGCTCCTGCTTTGCAATGGGTGTATTTTATGAATTATCTTATTCAACAACAACCTTTTCCACTTTCGTGCCGTTTTCTGTACCTACATGCAGGCTGTAAATGCCGGCAGGGAGATGTTTCACAGAAAAACGCTCCTGTTTTTTGTTTGGTGATGTTTCCATGACAAGCTGTCCTGTAATGCTATATAATCTGAGATGATCAATGCGCTCAGATGCAGCAACATTCACATCTTTCTGTGCAGGATTCGGGTAAACCGAAGTTTTTATGCTTGTGTTGGCTTCCAGCGAACTCAGATTTGACAAATCATATTTTACCGCATCCATAATGCCGGCAGTATTTCTGTTTTCAACAAAAAACACAAGCTCACAATTTTCTGTCACCCAGGAAGCGTCCAGGCTAAGCTGGAAACTTTCACTGATACTTGCTGAAGATGAAAAATCCAGCACGGTACCATTGGCATTGGGGAGCATATCACGCAGCACAAAATTCACCTCATCAAGGCCACCCTGCCAGCTTTCCGGAATGCTTGTTTCGGTAAGGGCTACCTGAAGGCGCATTTCATCCTGACCATAATAATCCAGAGTCTCCTCAACATCAACATCCACATCAAGCACAACCGGGTCAGTGGAAACCAGTTCCACGGCAGGTGTGATGGTATAAATTGAAGGTATAGGCTTGTATTCATCGTAATAATAATCGTACAGCTCATTTTGTTCAGCAGCAGAAGGCATTGCCCCTTCGGAACCAAACATGCCGTTAATTACCGTGGTTGGATAACCAAAGCTGTTATCGCCATCATCGAAAAAGGGAATCAGGTAATTGGTACGGGTGCCGGTTGCCGGGGTTTCGTAATCATCGCCACCATGGTATTCAATGATTGCAACATCAAGTCCTTCATCAGCCATCATATCAATGGCCTCGGCTGCAGTAGGACAATACGGGCACCATGTTCCGGTAAAAATTTCATACACCACAAGGTTACGTGGTGTTCCACCCTGGATGGTGGCAGTTTCAACACCGGGGGAAGCTGAATACCCTACACTCTCGCCGTAATAGGCTTTCACCTGATAGTCATAATCACCGGGATACAGGTGAGTATCCAGATAAGTTGTACCGGTAACCACTGCAATTTCTTCGCCATCGCGGATGACGGAATAAGACTGTGGTGTACCATCTGCCGGTTCTGACCAGCTAATATTGACATTGGTATCGTTTTCCACCTGCAGGGAAAAACTTGCAGGCGGGTTGGGGATAGCCACCTGTTCAATGATGTAGTCGTCCATATAGAAGGTAGGTGATTCACTTCCGCCATCGTCCCAGGCATAAAAGTTAAATGCATCCAGCTTGTTTATACCTGAACCGTCGTTGAACGTACCGTTGCTCCACTGATACGCATGAATGATTTCCCCGTCAATGTAAAAATCAATCCAGTCGTTATCAAGATCGACAAAATGCTGGATTTTCATCCATTCTCCCGGGGTATAATTAAAGGTAGCTGCAGCCGCACCGTTACCATCAATGGTACCCACGCCATCCTGGAAAAACACCTGCATTCCCCATGTTGAGGAAGCGCCGGCAAAATCCTGCAGAATGTTGTAATACCCGACATAGTCTACCGGAACCATCAGGTAAAACTCCACCCGGTAACGATTCGTTGTCAGGTCATTAAGCAAAAGCACACCATCGTTTCCGGAAGCCACCACCATGGATTGTGAACCTCCGTTGGCTGCTGCATCGGTCACCAGTGGATCTTCAGCACTACCGGGAGAATCACTCCAGGTTGTCCATGTACCGGTAGCATCCTGATCGGCAATGCCTTGTCCGCTTGTGTAAGATTCAAAATCATCCGTGTAAACGGTTTGTGAAATCCCCTGGAAAGCAAATAGCACACATGCCAGGGAAACGAGAAGTAATTGTTTTATCATACGTCAAAAATTTGTTTGGGTGAAAATACAATTTTTCATCACACCCCCTGAATATAATTCCGGCCATTGGTATTTTTTCCGATGACAATACGCATTAATACGAAAAAATCAACTTCTATTGCGATAGCCGTTACAGAAGTGTCATATTATTTCAAAAATTCTTTACTTTGCAATATGTTTCAGCATTTTGACAGCATACTGGTATTGGTTGTGCTCCTGTTTATCATCATTTCGCTTTACCGCGAATGGATAGGGCCGGCGTTTACCTTTATGGTAGCTGTTGTTATCTTTGGCGTAGCGGGCATTCTCACCCCTTCAGAAATGCTTGCCGGTTTTGCCAATGAACAGATTGCTGTTATCCTGCTCTTATTGCTTTTGGGCGACACCATTCGGAAAACAGGTGTTCTGGAGAATTTTTTCAACTGGATTTTTTCGCGTGCCGGAACTTATAATGGCTTTTTATGGCGAATGATGGGCGTTGTTTCAGTATTATCGGCTTTCCTTAACAACACTCCTCTGGTTGCCATCCTCATGCCCTATGTTCACAACTGGTCAAAACGGCATAAAATAGCACCATCAAAGTTGTTGATTCCCTTATCTTATGCAGCAATATTGGGAGGTTGTGCTACTCTGATCGGAACATCAACCAACCTGATTGTCAACGGGCTTGTTACCGACCAGCAAATCACGCCGGAACTGCGCGAACTCAACATTTTTGATTACAGCCTGATTGGTTTTCCCATGATTATTGTGGGAATACTCTACATGCTGTTGCTCGGAAAACATTTACTCCCTGACAGGCGTGATGTGATGGCCACTTTTAACAACAAGCACCGGAAATATTTGGTTGAGGCCGAAGTTATACCCGGCAGCAAATTGTGCAATAAAACCATTGGTGAAGCCGGGCTAAGGAACCTCGAAGGATTATTTCTTGCAGAAATATACCGGGAAGATCAAAAGCTTACCGCTGTGGGACCGAACACGCGACTACGGGGAAACGACATTCTCATTTTCGCCGGTGCCACAGAAACCATCGCCGATATGATCAAAACGGATATGGGCTTGCGGCTGACACAGGTTGGTATGTTTTCGAGAAAAAAACACACAGCGGTGCGGGAAATTGTCATTTCTCACAACAGCACGCTTGTTGGAAAAACCATAAAGGAGGCACGTTTTCGCGGAAAATACGATGCAGCCATTATTGCAGTGCACCGAAACGGTCAGCGCATATCCGGAAAACTTGGATCCATTGAACTGCAAGCCGGTGATGTACTCCTGCTGTTGGCCGGACAGGATTTTGCCGCCCGGGCGGTTGACACCATGGACTTTTATCCGATCACAAAAGTGCGCGATTTCACCAAACAACCTGCCTGGAAAAACATAACACTTATCGGAGGAATGGCCCTGGCCATCCTGTTATCTGCGTTGGGTGTGGTGAAACTTTTTATTGCCTTGTTGCTTCTAATGCTGGTAATTATCATCGCAGGCATCATCAATCCAAAAGACATTGCCAAAAGCCTGGATTATAACCTTGCTGTTATCATTGCCCTGGCACTGGCATTGGGCACGGCGATGGTAAAATCCGGTGTGGCTGAACACATTGCATCCTTTTTTATTCAATACCTGCAGCCCTTTGGCATACTTGGGGTTATGTTCAGCCTTTACCTGATTACATCGTTCCTGTCCGCCTACATCACAAACAAAGCGGCTGTGGCCATTATTTTCCCCATTGCTGTTACCATGGCGCTGGATCTGGGCGTAAATCCGCTGCCTTTGGTATTACTCGTTTCGTTTGCGGCTGCAGCAAGTTTTATCACGCCCGTGGGTTATCAGACAAACCTGATGGTATATGGTCCGGGATCATACTCATTTAAAGATTACATGAAAGTCGGCTTGCCTCTGACAATAATTTATATGTTCGCCACGGTTTTTGGCCTGGCATTAATTTACAATTTATTATAAACATGAAACAATCACTTGACATTTGCCTTAAAGCAGCTTTTGAAGCGGGAAAAGACATCATGCATATTTACCTGCATGAAGATTTTAATGTGGAAATGAAGTCGGATAATTCCCCCCTGACAAAAGCGGATAAAAAAGCCCATGAAACCATCATGGCTCACCTGAAAGATATTGACTACCCGGTACTCAGCGAAGAAGGCAAATCAATGGATTATAACCTGCGGAAAGATTACGAACGTTTCTGGCTTGTTGATCCGCTGGACGGAACCAAGGAATTCATCAGCCGCAATGGTGAATTCACGGTCAACATTGCCCTGATTGAACACGGAACACCGGTAGCCGGTGTAATATATGTCCCTGTAACGGGCGATTTATACCTCGGCATTGTGGGTGAAGGCGCCTGGAAACAAAACCTTTCCGGCAAAGAATCTGCCCCTGATACAAATACAATCAAACAAAACAAGAATGCCATTCGCTGCACATCAAGGGTAGAAGACAAACTTGTTGTTGTTGGCAGCCGTTCGCACATGAACGACGAGACCCGTGACTTCATCAGCAAGCTTGAAAGCACTTACGGCAAAGCTGACATAATGAGCCGCGGCTCTTCTCTTAAGCTGTGCATGGTTGCCGAAGGCAAGGCTCACGTGTATCCGCGCTTTGCACCCACTATGGAATGGGACACCGGAGCAGGACATGCCATTGCAAAAGCAGCCGGTGCTGAAGTTCTTGATGCCACAAAACGCACTGAGCTTAATTACAACAAAGCGGATTTGCTCAACCCCTGGTTCATTGTCAAACCAAAGGGATCAGAATTTTAATAATTAAGGGATTTTGCTTTATTTTACAGGCTAATTTAAGACAGATTTATGGGCAAAGCAGAAAACATCCATCCCGTATTTGAGCAGATACTGAAACGGGAAGATAAAGAAAGATTACTAAGGCAACACTCCAAAGTCATTTGGTGTACAGGCTTATCCGGTGCCGGTAAAACCACCCTGGCTAAAAACCTTGAAAAAGCGCTGCACAACAAAGGCCACTTAACTCAGGTGCTCGATGGTGACAACATCCGCTCAGGCATCAACAACAATCTCGGATTTACCGAAGCCGACCGCCGTGAAAATATCCGCAGAATTGCTGAAGTTTCAAAATTGCTGATTGAAAGCGGGGTAATCACCATTAACAGTTTCATATCCCCCACACGGGAAATCCGCGAAATGGCCATGGACATCATTGGCAAAGACAATTTTATTGAAATTTATGTTGAGGCACCTCTGGAAGTTTGTGAAGCACGCGATGTCAAAGGATTATACAAAAAAGCCCGTGAAGGTAAAATTAAAAATTTTACAGGCATAGACTCTCCTTTTGAAGCACCTGATCATCCTGATGCTGTTATCAACACACACACATACAAGGTTGAAGAATGCCTGGCACAGGCCATAGACGTTGTTGTTCCCAGAATCACATACAATCCGTAAAGAAACACATTAGCATATGAACAATTATTCACTAACGCATTTACGTCAGCTTGAGGCAGAATCCATTCACATCATTCGTGAAGTAGCTGCCGAGTTTGAAAATCCGGTGATGCTGTACTCCATCGGTAAAGACTCCAGTGTAATGGCCAGGCTGGCCGAGAAAGCATTTGCCCCGGGAAAGGTTCCCTTTCCTCTGATGCACATCGACTCAAAATGGAAGTTCCGGGAAATGATAGAATTCAGGAACAATTATGTCAAAGAAAAAAACTGGGACCTTATCGTTCATTACAACAAGGAAGGATTTGAATCCGGTGTCGGGCCGTTTACCCATGGATCAAAAGTCCATACCGACATTATGAAAACCCAGGCATTGCTCGCCGGATTAAACAAATACAAGTTCGACGCCGCTTTTGGTGGTGCACGACGGGATGAAGAAAAATCCAGAGCCAAAGAGCGCATCTTTTCTTTCCGGGATGAATTCCATCAGTGGGACCCGAAAAACCAGCGCCCTGAGCTTTGGAACATTTATAACACCAAAATTCAAAAAGGTGAATCGATTCGGGTTTTTCCGCTCTCAAACTGGACAGAACTGGACATCTGGCAGTATATAAGGCTTGAGGAAATACCCATCGTTCCTCTGTATTTTGCAAAAGAACGCCCTGTTGTGGAATACAATGGTGCCCTGGTACTCGTGGATGATGACAGAATGCCCAAAGAATTGGCCGACACTGCTAAAATGCGAAAAGTACGGTTCAGAACACTTGGCTGTTACCCGCTAACCGGCGCTGTTGAATCCGAAGCCGATACCGTAGAAAAAATTGTGGAGGAAATGATGACAACCACCCAGTCGGAACGTACCACACGTGTGATTGACTTTGATCAGGATGCCTCCATGGAGCAGAAAAAACGTGAAGGTTATTTTTAAATTACATTTCAAAAGCTAAGATTATGCAAAACGATATAAAAGCCTTTCTAGACCAGGATGAAAAGAAAGATCTGCTGAGAATTTTGACCGCAGGATCTGTGGATGACGGAAAATCCACCCTCATCGGACGTCTGCTTTTTGACAGCAAACGGCTTTACGAAGACCAGCTGGCCGCACTTGAACGGGATTCTAAACGTATGGGACATGCCGGTGAAGATATTGACTATGCCCTCCTGCTGGATGGCTTGAAAGCCGAACGCGAACAGGGCATTACCATCGACGTAGCCTACCGCTATTTCTCCACCAACAAACGGAAATTTATCATCGCGGATACACCCGGACATGAGCAATATACAAGAAACATGGTAACCGGTGCTTCAACCGCCAACCTTGCCATTTTGCTTGTGGATGCCCGCAATGGTGTTATCACACAGACAAAACGGCACACATTCCTTGTCAACCTTTTGGGTATCAAGCATGTGGTTGTAGCCATCAACAAGATGGACCTTGAGGATTACAGCGAGAAACGGTACAACGAAATCGTAGAGGAGTACAAATCCTTTATCACCGGCCTGAACATTCCGGATGTGAATTTCATCCCGATCTCAGCATTAAAAGGTGATAACGTAGTAGAGGTATCCGATCGCATGCCCTGGTATCACGGTAAATCCATGCTGGAATTTCTGGAAAATGTCCATGTCAGCAGTGACCGGAATTTTGATGACTTCCGGTTTCCCATACAATACGTTAATAAACCAAGCATCGATTTTCGCGGCTTTACATCAACGGTAGGCTCCGGTGTTGTTAAGCAAGGCGATACAGTACGCTCCTTACCATCACGGAAAGAATCACGTGTAAAGGAAATCATTGGTCCCAACGGGAAACAGGAAAAGGCATTCCCGCCTCAATCAATTACCATTACCCTTGAAGATGAGATTGATGTATCACGCGGCGATATGCTTGTTCACAATGACAATATGCCCCGTGTGGAGCGGCATTTTGAAGCCATGCTGGTCTGGATGGACGAAAGTAAAATGAACATGCAGACGCAATTTTACATCAAGCATGCTTACAATACCACCAAAGCCCGTGTTGATAAAATACAGCACAAGATCAACGTCAACACACTTGAAAAGGAAGATAGCAACCCCTTCATGCTGAATGAGATTGGCCGTGTTGTGATGACAACGGTAAAGCCACTGCTATTTGACCCTTACAAGAAAAACAAGGAAACCGGTTCCTTTGTATTGATCGATCCGGTAACCCATAACACATCAGCCGTTGGTATGATTCTTGACAAGCTGGAAGACAAGGATCTGCCCTCCCGCATCACCGATCAGGATTATGAAAAAATCAATCGTGGTCAGGCGCTGATCAGCAAAAATGACCGTGCTGAACGCCTGAATCAGAATCCGGCCACCTTATGGATTACAGGCTTGCACGGTTCCGGTAAAAATGCACTTGCCTATACGCTGGAGCGCAGGTTATTTGACCTTGGGGCAACCGTTGTTTTAATGGATGGTTCAACTGTGCGCTCGGGTCTGTCAAACGAGCTGGATCATTCACCTGCCGACAGAGCAGAACACTTACGGCGCGTTGCTCATGTTGCCAAAATACTGAACGATCAGGGTATTATTGTCATCTGCTCATTCATCTCACCCTACGCCTCTATCAGGCAACAAGTGGGTGATATCATCGGAAAAGACCGGTTCCACATTGTTCATATGGATGCTGAGCTTGATTTCTGTCGCAAAAACAAGCCAGAGAAATACAAGCTTGCAGATGAAGGTAAATTAAAATTCATGCCAGGTCTTGATGAGCGCTATGAGAAACCGGAAGATCCGGCACTAACACTAAAGCCGGAAAACGAAGACAAAAACCCCGAGACCATTCTGGATTACCTCAACGCCAAAAAGATATTTCCGCTTGGCTGATTCTGAATAAGCACCCGGGAAACATCAAAAAAAAGCCTGCATCCATTGAGATACAGGCTTTTTTTTATTTCATAATTGAATTACTCGATATAGAATTTCGCAAACTGAACATTACCACGGCGCTCGGTATAAATGTACCAGGTGCCTTCGTGATCGGTAATCATATCCGGTTTAATGGCATGCTTTTTATGGTCATCATCAAACATATATGATCCATAAACCTTTCCATCAGAGAATAATGTGCTGGTAATAGCACGGCCTCGTTTACGCGGATTTTTGATTGCTTTCAGATCACTGGGAATATAAAAATCGTTGGCCAGCAATTTGATATTTTTGCGATGGTCGTTGTAATAAAATTTGATTTTTTCGCCGATAACGGATTTTGCAAAAGATGAGAATTCTCCGTAATCGTTATAGGATTCCTGTGATTTTGGAACACGCTTAATCCATTCGAAATTGTTTTCACGATCGATTTTACCGGCCAGGATGTCGTTGTATTTGTAATAATAATTGTATTCCACTTCTTTGGTTTGTGGATCCACAATGGAATCTTTCCAGACATTCATATGCTCTGAAATCATTACCGGATCACCAGTGCTCAGATAAACAATATCTCTGAGTTTGTAATTGTACATCTGGTCCCAGCGTTCTGTCAGGTGCAGAGCCCTGAAATCACGTTCTTCGTTACGCTCAAAGGTGTGGTATGTTGTTTTGCGATCAACCGGAGCCCATTCTTTGGTTTCCAGATCAAGGCGTTCATGATAGATTCCAGAATACTCAAATTTATTTTTCTTGGCCATAAAGCCCATGACATCAAGAAAATTATCTTTTTCATTAACACCAAAGACAGCATTTTGGGGAACGTATTTTTCAACCGTAACAGAATAATCTGTAATCTTGCTGAGTTCCACATTGTATATTAGCACAGAATACTCAAAAACATCTGGTCCACGGCTTCTGCGGCGCTCTTCTTTTGGTTTAATTTTGGCAAGCATCACAATATCGCCGGTCATTACACGGTATTGTATAATCTCAAACTGACGATCTACCAGGGGAAGTTTTACGGTTTTGTTCAGCACTTCTTCCATGTCGGAATCGTAAATTTTCAGAAAAAACGGCTCTTCATTGTATTTCTGGAATGGCCGGTAATAATAAACAAACATTTTTTCCTTATCCTCTGTAAGCTGCACATTGAAATCAACCACAATGTTTTGATTTGTCAGGCGACCGATGGGTTTGCTTTCACCAACGATTTTTCCGGTTTTGTTCACTTCCTGCATGTACAGGGTTTTCCGCTTCAGGGATTCGTTGGTAACTGTTGTAAACATAATCAGCTTACCATCCAGGTAATACATTTCCAGAAACTCAGCCTGAATTCCGCTAACTGATGGAAATATAAGCCTGTTTTTACTTTCCGGAGTAAGGTTATCCCCATTCCAGTACTCAAGCCAGACATCGTTTTGATAATCCACGCGTAACACATAGAAGCCGGTATCGTCAGCGCCTATCATTTTCTGATAAGAATCGCCACTTTCAAGCTTGTACGTGCGATCGAGGCCAAAATCACCATCCACCGGCTGTGCGATACCAACCAGTGAAAATGCCATAAGTCCGATTAAAATTGCTGTTATTTTTTTCATAATCTCAGTGGTTTATTTCCGGGTTCATTTTGTTAATCTGCTAAAATATCAAATATTTTCCAAATTGTGAACTTTCATACTCATATTGTATGCATCAGAATTTATTTGCCAACTGACCACAGGCTGCATCCACGTCACCACCACGGCTTCTGCGCAGGTTTACAACCAGGTTACGCTTTTCCAGAAAACGCATAAAAGCCTGCGTATTGTTTTCCTCTGATTTGCCATAACCGGTTCCTTCTACTGCATTGTATTCGATCAGATTGATCTTGCAGGGTGTGATTTTTGTGAATTCAGCCAGTTCTGCGGCATTTTTAAGTGAATCATTAACTCCTTTAAGCAACACATATTCATAACTGATGCGTTTTTTTGTTTTCTGATGATAGTATTGCAAAGATTCTGCCAAATCTTTAAGCTTGTATTTTGCAGCAATGGGTAAAATACGCATTCTCAGCTCATCATTGGCGGCATGCAGCGATACAGAAAGATGAACATCAGCACCTGTATCAGCAAGTTTTTTTATCTCCGGCACCAAGCCAACGGTTGACAAGGTAATCCGCCTGTGACTCATTCCCATGCCATTGTCATCCATCACCCTGTTCATTGCCCGCATGGTATTGTAAAAATTATCCAGTGGCTCACCCATTCCCATCACAACAATATTGCTCAGACGCTTCCCAAATTGCTTTTCAGCCAAATCGTTTAAATACCAGGCCTGAAGGTATATTTCACCGGCACTCAGATTGCGGCCAAAGCCCATTTGTCCGGTAGCGCAAAATTTGCATCCCATTTTGCATCCCACCTGAGTGGATATACAAGCGGTGAGGCGTTCTTTTGATGGTATCAAAACACCTTCAACATGCTTTCCGTCATCCAGCCCAAAAGCCATTTTATGTGTTCCATCTTTGCTCTTCAACGTATGAACCGTTTCCAGCCGATCCAGATAAAACGTCTGCTCCAGCTTATCACGCAGAGATTTTGATAAGTTGCTCATTTCTGAAATGTATGACACAGGGCGGCGCCACAACCAGTCTTCTATCTGATCAATCCTGAAAACAGGCTCGCCTTGTTCTTTAAGCCAGCCCTTTATTTCTGTTTTATCTGTATTACGCAAGTCTTTTTTCATCCTTTTAAATCTTTATTAAGCAATTTAATTGAAAATAAGCATTATTGTTTAAAATACAATTGTATTTTTGAACTTACGAAATACTGAAAATTTATTGGAAAATTAAAATAACACATTTTATGAAACGTATATTTGGTTTATTTCTGATTATTAGTCTGGTGTTCTCAGGCTTCAAAGCCAGTGCTGATGAAGGCATGTGGCTACTTTCCATGATTGGTAAAAACATGGATGACATGGAAAAACAAGGCCTGAGACTCAGCGCCGAAGACATTTACAGTGTAAACAATGCCAGCCTTAAGGATGCCATTGTGGGCTTGGGTAACGAAGGCGCGCCATTCAGCCATTTTTGTACTGGTGAGATTATTTCTGATCAGGGACTGATGCTTACAAATCACCACTGTGGCTATGGCATGATTCAGGAACACTCAACCGTTGAACACGACTATCTGCGGGATGGTTTCTGGGCAAAAACCAAAAAAGATGAGCTTACCAATGAAGGTATCACGGCATCCATCCTTGTCCGCATGGAAGATGTTACCGATAAAGTGCTGAATGATGTCACTGAGAAAATGAGTGAAACTGAACGCAATAAAGCCATCAGCAAGGTATCAGAAACACTGATTGAAGAGATAGAAGAAGAAAACGATTATTCAGCGCAGGTCATTGATATGTTTGACAATAATCAGTATTTCCTCTTTGTTTACATCATTTACAAAGACGTTCGTCTTGTTGGCGCTCCACCCGAAGATATGGGTAAATTTGGCGGTGATACCGACAACTGGAGCTGGCCACGCCACACCGCAGACTTTTCTATGTTCCGTATTTATACCGGCCCCGATGGAAAACCGGCAACATTCAGTGAGGATAACATCCCACTGAAACCCAAACACCACCTGCCCATTTCTCTGAAAGACAGAAAGGAAGGTGACTTTGCCATGGTCATGGGATTCCCCGGTGGCACCGATCGCTATATGACCACCTATGGTCTTAAAGAAACCATGGATATTACCAATAAATGGCGCTACAAAATCCGCGATATCAAACTGGATATTATGCGTAAAGACATGGCTGCTGATCCCAAAGTAAAATTGCAATATGCTTCAAAATACGCGCAAAGCTCCAACTACTGGAAATACTCACATGAACAAAACATTGCTCTGAGAAAACTCAATACCATGGGGCAAAAACAACGCATTGAGAATAAATACCAGGAATGGGCAGAGAGCATTCGTTCCAAGAAATACCGCAACGTGCTCGATACCATTGAGATCGTTTACGACAGGCGCAAAGAAAACGCTCTGGCTCAGCAATTTATGCTGGAAGCCCTCCTGATAGGCCCTGAACTCCCATTGTTTGCTTACAGAAGCTCCGGCCTATACAGACAACTCAGCAATGAAGATCTCTCAGAGGAAGACAAAGAGAAAGCTGTAGATAATTTCAAAGAAACTGCAAACGAGTTTTATAAAGATTTCAATGCACCAACCGAACGCAAACTGATTGCTGCTTTGTTTTCTTATTATGCCGAAAATATTGATGCAAAATACTATCCTGACTATTTTGCAGAAATCAACGAGAAATACGATGGCAATTTTGAAGAGTACACAGAGGATATCTTTACGAAATCATTCTTCAACCCGAAAAGCATTTTTGCTGACAAAGAAAGCATGATGGCATTCCTGGACGATCCCAAAGCCAAAACCATGGAAAAAGATCCGGTTTACAAAATGGGAGTTTCAATCATTGAGTCGTACCGTGCCATTTCAGGTGAAATAAACCTTCAGTCAAAAAGCCTGGAGCGCGCACGCCGCCTGTTTCTTGAAGGCCTGATGAAAATCCGCGATGATTTTGAATTCTATCCCGATGCCAATTCTACCATTCGCTTAACATATGGAACGGTTAAAGGCTACAGCCCACGCGATGCCGTTGTTTACGACCACTACACCACCCTTGATGGCGTTATGGCAAAAGCCGATCCCAATGATATGGAATTTGACATTCCACAGCGGCTGCGTCACCTTTATAACAAAAAAGAATTTGGTCAGTACACCAACAAAAAAGGCGAATTGCCTGTATGTTTCCTTACCGACAACGACATCACCGGTGGTAACTCCGGCTCACCTGTAATTGACGCAAAAGGTAACCTGATTGGCACTGCCTTTGACGGAAATACTGAAGCCATGAGTGGTGATATCGAATTTGAAGATGACCTGCAACGCTGTATCAACCTTGATATCCGCTATACCTTGTGGATCATTGATGTATTTGCCGAAGCCGATCACCTGGTGGAAGAAATGACAATTGTTAAATAAATACGATAAAGTTAACCTCCCGGTTTGCAGGAAGCCGTTCCGTTTTGGAGCGGCTTCTTTTTTTACCCATTAACTGATTACCCCCTGAAATAAGCATTTCCATCATTTTGATGTTTGCAATTTGTCTGTTATGATTTTTTATGGGCGCCTTTTCCGATTTGTAAAAACAGATTTGGGTTTTTTCTTTCACCGCATTTCCGTATTTTCGCAAAAAATGATTTGTTATGGATAAGGTTCGAGTAAGATTTGCCCCCAGCCCTACCGGCCCGCTTCACATGGGTGGAGTGCGCACCGCATTGTTTAATTACCTGTTTGCCCGCAAACATAAGGGAAGCATGGTGCTTCGCATTGAAGATACCGACCAGAACCGCTACGTTAAAGGTGCTGAAGAGTACATTATGGAATCTCTGGCCTGGTGTGGCATCGAAATTGACGAAGGTATACGCGAAGGTGGCAAATTCGGACCGTACCGCCAGAGTGAACGCAGTGACATTTACCGGCAGTTTGCAACACAACTAATTGATAGTGGCTGGGCATATTACGCTTTTGATACTCCCGACCAACTAAATAAACTCCGCGAAGAAGCCGAAAGCAACAAGGAAACCTTTACCTACAATCACGCTGTACGAAACAACCTGGATAACAGCCTCAACATTGGTATAGAGGCTGCAAGAAAACGCATCGACAAGGGCGACCATTACGTGGTTCGGTTTAAAATGCCAGACAATGAAGACATCCGGATTCATGACATGATTCGCGGGGATCTGAGCTTTCAGTCTGCTAACCTGGATGATAAGGTCTTATTTAAATCCGATGGCTTACCAACTTATCATCTGGCCAACATTGTGGACGATCACCTCATGGAAATTTCCCATGTGATCCGTGGAGAAGAATGGTTGCCCTCTCTGCCGCTACACGTCATGCTATATAAAGCTCTGAGTTGGGAAACACCGGCATTTGCACACCTGCCACTTATCCTCAAACCCACCGGAAAAGGCAAATTGTCAAAACGCGACGGTGATAAACTCGGGTTTCCGGTATTCCCCATTGAATGGACTCCGGAGACTGGTGACACAGCACGTGGCTACCGTGAAGATGGTTATTACCCTGAAGCGTTTGTCAACATGCTTGCTTTGCTCGGGTGGAATCCGGGAACCGAGCAGGAACTCTTTAGCATGGATGAACTCACTGACCAGTTTGATATCAATAAAGTGAACAAGGCCGGGGCCCGTTTTGACCCGGAAAAAGCCAAATGGTTTAACCATCAGTATCTCATCCAAAAAAGCAATGATGAGATTACACGTGAATTTAAACCCATTCTGGAAAACAAAGGGCATCACATGGAAATGGACAGCCTTACTCACCTGGTGGGGCTTGTAAAGGAACGGGTGTCTTTTGTGCATGAACTCTGGGATCAGGTTGATTTCATTTTTGAAGCACCAGAAACATACCATAAAAAATTCTTCAAAAAGGCCATTAAAAAGGATACGCCTCAGATAATGCAACAAATACGGTCTTTGCTTGCTGACCAGGAAGATTTCACCTCAACAACGCTTGAAAACGCCGTAAAAAACTGGATTGAATCACAGGAACTCGGCTTCGGCAAAGTAATGAATCCTTTGCGGCTCGCTCTTGTTGGAGAAGGAAAAGGACCGCATGTGTTTGATATCCTTGAAATTCTGGGCAAAGAAGAAAGCCTCAGCCGCTTAGATGCCCTGATAAAAACCATTGAGGAGTAATTGATCCGGTACAAACCCACATCAACCCTTAATGCATTAATGCCTTAATGGTGAAAAATATTCACTTACCATTGCTTAATACAGACAGATTTTGTTATTTTGGTAAAGGACCAAAAGCGTAAATCATGACACTGAAATCAGTAAATCCATACACAGGCAAAACCATTAAAACCTACCCCCAAACATCTCCCCGGGATATTGAACGCATTCTCCATCAGGCCTCTGAAGGCTTTGAATTATGGCAAAAAACACCGCCCGGGGAGCGCGCAGATAAATTAAAAGCTGCCGGTGACATCCTGCGAAAGCGCAAAGAAGAATTTGCACAACTCATCAGTACTGAAATGGGCAAGCTCCTGAAAGAAGCCGAAGCAGAAGTGGATAAATCAGCGCTGGTGTGCGATTATTATGCGGAAAATGGTGAAAAATACCTGCAGGACAAGCCAATTGATACCGAATACGATGTTTCACGCGTTGTCTACCGCCCGTTGGGACCCGTGCTTGCCATTATGCCATGGAATTTTCCCTTTTGGCAGGTATTTCGCTTTGCTGCCCCTAACCTGATGGCCGGAAACACAGGCATATTAAAACATGCCGGAAATGTTTCGGGATGCTCCCTTGCCATTGCATCAGTTTTTCAGGAGGCCGGTTTCCCTGAAGGCTGTTTTGCATCGGTGCTGCTGCCCGGTAAAGAAACCCAACCACTGATCGAAGACTCTCGCGTTGCGGCTGTTACTCTGACAGGCAGCACACAGGCAGGTAAAAAAGTTGCTGAAATAGCTGGTAAAAACCTCAAGAAAGTTGTACTGGAGCTTGGCGGAAGTGATCCTTACCTTATTCTTGATGATGCAGATGTTGAACTGGCTGCGGATAAATGCGCTTTCGGTCGCCTGCTTAATGCCGGACAAAGCTGCATCGGAGCCAAACGCTTTCTTGTTATGGAATCTGTTTATGATACATTTCTGGAGGCATTCAAAACAAAACTCGAAGCGGTTAAACCCGGTGACCCTCTGGACAAAAACAGTACCCTTGCCCCGCTGGCCACAACTGTTTTTCGTGACGATCTGCACCGTCAGGTAAAAGAATCCATCAAAGCAGGCGCAAAATGCATCACCGGCGGCTATATAACCGATCCCGAAGGCGCTTTTTACCCTGCCACCATTCTGACAGATGTAAAACCCGGCATGCCGGCATATGATGAAGAGTTATTCGGCCCGGTAGCCTCCGTTATAAAAGTTGCATCTGAAGAAGAAGCTATAAAAATTGCGAACGATACGGTGTTCGGACTGGGTGCCGCAGTGTTCACCAAGGACAGAGACCGTGCAGTGCGCATTGCTGCAGACGAACTTCATTCGGGATGCGTGTTTATCAATGACTTTGTCAAATCGGATCCCCGTATGCCCTTTGGTGGCGTAAAAGAATCAGGATATGGTCGTGAATTGGCTGAAGAGGGCTTTAGAGAATTTATGAATGTAAAAACCGTTGCCGGTAAGGTCTGATATCAACCCAAAATAACTGCAAGACAAGAAATGTGAGGCTAAAAATATGCCCTTAGCTGAATGCCACCGGTATGTATAATTTGCTCACCCGCCGGTTGGCGACCCTGATAATTAAGGTTCAACTGCAAGCCGTTACTCAGGCGTTTTTGATAGCTCAGTGTCCAGCGGTAATTATCACCCGGTTGCAAAGATTCCAGCATTTGCCAGGCCAGGGATGTTCCTGTCTCTCCGGAATACGTCATCCTGACATACTCGAAGCGGGCACTTAACATGCCATTGATTAAGGCATTGTTTCTGTATTCCACTCCCGGGCTAAAACTGCGGGAAAACTCATTGCTCAGGTCGTCCTTTTTATGCCTGAATTCAAAAAATGCCCTCACCCGCATATTGACATCTGGCTGCACACGAACATCAAGATTGTTGCTTTCACCTTTGATTCGGTAATTTTTATTATCAAAAAACTGCGAACTGTATTCCTGCTGGTCCAATCCTGTAGTATTGCTTATGCTTACCATCCGGCTGACATTCCAGCGCCATTGTAGCTTCCAGCTTTCTGCCTGACGGCCTTCTTCTCCGTTTACCAGTTGAGACCGATTGTCCTGTCGCTGATAAATCAAATCTGCTGTAAATACCGAACCCATGCGATTCCAGGACAGAACATTTCGCAAATTGTTGTTAAAAAACATCAGTGAACTATCCGGAATAAAGTAGCTGACTGGTAAATAACGCATCCCTGTATTATAAGCCGTATTTTTATCCGATAAATTCATATTAAACCGGTTGGACAATTTTGACAAAACTGCTGCAAACCCTTCCTGCTCATTTATAATCCGGTCTGGCCGCAGGTTTAAACTCAGGCTAAGGCTGTTGTTATAGGTTTTGATGTAATCATCACCCGGAATATAAATGCGAATGTAATCGGCCTGATCCTGATACACCGCCTCTTCAAATTCATCCAGCTCCTCCACGCCATTTTCATTGTAATCTGTCCAGGTATACACGCCTTGTCCATCTGGTACTTTAAGGTATGAATACTCCTTCTTAAGCTCCAGGCCGGCACCGGATTCATAAAACAGATTCCCGGAAAGAAACCCACCAAAGGACTCATGTCGATACCGTAACTGACCTGCAAAATTGTCCTGAGCCTGTGTGTTATCCATACTGTGATCTTTCAGGATATTAAGTTTTCGGTATTGCAGACCAGCATCCAGACGGTTGCTTTTTGTCTTCATCAGGCGATAATCCATTCCAAGCTTGTGTGCTTCGCTACTGCCGACAAGACGCTGCTGAGAAGGCAACTTATCAAGCCGGTAGAGGTATCCCAGCTTCCATTGATTTTCTGCCTGACGCCCCTGCTTTAAATAGGTTTCCAGCTCATGAAACCGAAAACTGTTCCCGGCAAGTGAGTCAGATCCAGTAAAATATCCCTTTTGCCATTCCTGTTGATAGCGCCCGTACCATTGCCATTTTGAAAAAAGCTTACCAAGTTTGACCCGGTTTTTCAAAAAATAGCCGGTGAACTCTTTTTGCCGGGTGTTCAGCAAATCACCATACGCAAAAACATCCCAGGCTTTTGTCCGGTAACTTGCATCCAGAAAGTTGCGCGCACCGGTATACTCTCCGGGTCTATGCATTACTGCCGACTTCATCATAGCTTTCAGGCTGGATGCTGATGTGTAATTAAGGCTCACTTCTCCGGCGTGTTCATTTACTGCAGCCAGTTCATTGTCCACATTCCAGTTTCGCTTAAATTCTGACTCACGAAACCGTTCGAGCACAGAAAAATTCCGCTGAATAAAATCATATGCCACACCCAAACGGAGGTTATGAGTGGAATCTTTTAGCAAATACTGGTTCACGCCGCCATGAAATGCAATTCCCTGATCATTTTGACCATCCCGGTCGGAATAGGTGTTTATATCTCTATCCGAAAAGCTCATCTGATAAAACACCTCGGTTTGATCTGATACCTGATGCTCAGCACCGAGACTAAGCATTTGGTGTTTTTTGGGTGTGATAAGCTGAGTTACCGGAGCGTAATTCCCTGCCGGCACACCATTCTTCGGAGCCACCCACTGAAAAACCCGTCCGTTAGCAGCACTATTCAGACGCATATAGTTTCCCATATTTTCACCTACTTCAGTAAATCCTACCTGATACACAGCAGAATCCGGATTGGTGGAATACACAAATACTGAATCGTACACCTGCCCATTCACGGTGGTATCTGTGATGCGGTAACGCACCTGAGACTGTTCAAAGCCTGTACTGTCCCACGCCGGATACAGAGCTGAGGACAAATCATCTCCAATGGAGCTCAAAAAACTTCGTTGCTGCATGTCCAGGCGTTGATCCAGTGGTTGGTTTTTTCCATCGGAAGCATTATAATACCGAATATAATAACGGGAGTTTTTGGTTTTAATGTCATGATTTGTGGCCAGCATCATCCGGTTGTAGCTTGCTGCGCGATATTCAAATTCTGCAATAATGCGGCTGTCTTTGGTGATCAGGCGGTTGGCAGTAAAGGTCAACTCGCCGGTATTGTAATCGATGATATAATCCTGTGATTGTCCTCTTATCATCAGTTCACCATCAACATAAATACGCTCGCTGCCTGATATAACAATAATATAGCTTTCGTTATTAGCACCGCGCAATTTGTATGGCCCCTGATTGCCCTCCTGTCCGGTTATTTCCTGCCTGTGATAGTTGCCCCGGCTTATTGAAACACCCAGATCCGATTCAATATCTATGTTTTCAGTGTTTAGTTTTCCTGACAAAAGAGCACCCCTTGCTTTTTTAGCATAACGCATAAAATAATCTTCATTCTGCTTTAGTTGAATATCACCGGCTAACATGCTAAAATCATTATTATACACTTCAATAAAGACCTTATCAAATTCCTGCAATTTCTGATTTGTACCATCGGGCTGAATGGGAATATTTCTATCTGTAAGTGATGCTCTGACTTTCAGATTATCACTCAGGTCCCCTTCAACCTGCAGGTTAAGGTTTGAATTCAGCACCGCGTTTTGCCTGTTACCAGCATTAACACCCCGTGCTATGCTTCCGCGTGTTCTAAGCTTTCCCTCATTAGAGCCTGCATTATTACGCAAATCAGCCGGGTTATATCCCATCGGTTTATTTGATACGCCGCTGGTAGTATCAGTGGTGTTCGGATTTTGCAACCATGGGTATTCACTAATCTGCGGCTGTTGGTAATAAAAAATCCTGTACGAACAGTACAAAGGCAAATCACAGATGCTATCTGCAAGTACAACAATGCCATCACGTGGCTGTATTTTCCATGCTTTTGGCGAAATTTCCCGCCCTTCTGCCGCAAACAATTTGAAGCTGCCTGGAACAACAGGCGTTTCCCGGGTTTGATACTGACCATCAACACAACTCACACTCTCGGAGCGGTATGTCACCAGTTGCTGTGTATTTGCCATCTGAGCTGACAACACCAAAAACACAGTAAGAATTATGGCCGGTATATCCTTCATTGGATACGAATTTAAGCCTTTTTTTGTGCTTCTTATTCTTATCCGCTCAATATTTGCCAATTATCTGCGTTAGTTTTTAACAATAATACTACTTTTGCACAAAGCCTACGTCTATGCGGCACAAAATTACGTTACTGATTCTTTTGGTTTTTCCCCTGGCTGGTTTCTCCCAGCTAAATGATACCTCAATAAACATGTTTCAGGCCAATGTTAATTATTCGATGCACCTTCCCGGCGGGGATCTTGCAGAAACATTTGGCATGAGCCATACGGTTGGATTATCGGTAGATTTCAAACACAAAAGCAACTGGAACTTTGGTCTGGAATACGCTTACCTTTTTGGTGGCATGATAAAAGACAGCACCATACTGGATCATTTAAAAAACAGCGATGGTGACATCATTAACGAATACGGCGAAAGAGGCACCATTTTAATAACCGAACGAGGTTTTTATGCCGGAGCTCATGTTGGCCGGCTGATTCCGGTGTTGGGTCCTAACCCGAACTCGGGCATAAAAGTGCAGGTTGGAGCAGGTCTTCTGGAGCACCACATTCATATTGAGAACCGCAACAACAATGTGCCGGCTGTTCTGGGTGATTACAAGAAAGGTTACGATCACAGAACAAACGGATTTACCTTAAAAGAGTTTATTGGCTACCAGTTTCTCGATCCCAATGGGTATTTCAATTTCTATGCAGGTTTTGAATTCTACCAGGCATGGACATACAACCGAAGGGAAATGAATTTTGACACCGGTATGAAGGACACAGAGCTTAAAAAGGATTACCTTTCGGGCTTCCGTGTTGGCTGGATATTACCACTGTATCAGAAAGATCCGGAAGATTTCTACTATTATTAATGGCATGGCCCGACTGATTTACAGCACAAGCATATATGTTTACAGTCTGCTTATCAGGCTTGCGGCTTTATTTTACCCAAAAGCCAAGAGTTTCATCAGAGGGCGCAAAAACTGGGAAAGCAAATTACAAAGCATTGCAGGTCTAAGTGATCGATGGTTATGGGTACACTGTTCTTCACTAGGAGAGTTTGAACAAGGCCGGCCTGTCATAGAAAAAATCCGTCGCGAACATCCGGATATATCCATTTTGCTTACATTTTTCTCCCCATCAGGATTTAAGGTAAGAAAAAATTACGAGCATGCTGATGCAGTAATGTATATGCCCATGGATACGCGGCGAAATGCGAGGAAATTTGTTAAAATACTCAAACCACGGGCAAGCCTCTTTATCAAATATGAATTTTGGTATCACCACTTAAAAGCACTGCATGCTTCAGGTATACCAGTTTTCTTGATATCGGCTGTATTTCGTCCGTCACAGGTGTTTTTTAAATGGTATGGCGTATTTTTCAGGCGCATGTTACGATTTTATACCACCATTTTTGTCCAGGATGAACAATCCAAAACCTTGCTCAAGGGCATACATACGGAAACAAAAATTTCAGGAGACACCAGATTTGACAGGGTATGGGAAATCACACATGAAACCTGTCACAATAACCTACTTGAGGCATTTTCAAAAGACAATAAACGTATACTGGTAGCCGGAAGCACCTGGATTCCCGACGAAACCATTCTGGAAAAAGCCTTACATGCATTTCCTGATATGAAGCTTATTCTTGCACCCCACGAAACCGATACAAGCCGGATTGAAAAGGTAGCAGGGATTTTTGATTCACATCAAACCTGCGTGTTTTCCCGGGCAGATCTTAAGCATATAACTAACTGCCGCGTCCTTATTATTGACAGCATGGGATTTCTGTCAAAATTATACCGCTACGGCGATTTTGCCTACATCGGCGGAGGCTTTGGCAAAGGCATTCATAATACACTGGAGGCCGCATGCTATGGTATCCCGGTGATATTCGGACCAAACTACCAGCGTTTTAATGAAGCCAAAGAACTTATGCAGCAAGAGGCGGCATTCAGT
Source organism: uncultured Bacteroidales bacterium (assembly GCA_964418565.1). Classification (GTDB taxonomy): domain Bacteria; phylum Bacteroidota; class Bacteroidia; order Bacteroidales; family ML635J-15; genus JAQIBY01. Next base: position 27,628 of record CAYQMB010000001.1, read on the forward strand.
ATTGTTTCCGAAGCAGAGCTGATTCACAGATTGAAAATGCTTGTTGATGACAACTTCCGTCAGACTGCGGGTGAAAATGCCCTCACTTATGTCAAAAATAAGCGGGGAGCAAGTCAAAAAATACTGCATGCTTTACAAAAATCTGACGTTTTTTAACAAGCTTTTTGAACGTTTACATACTAAGCTTTTCAAGACGCTGTCAAGGGGGAATAATGGCAAGTTGGTACAAAATTCATTGAATAATAATGGGTTGCCATTAATTTGCTTTTATATACCTAAATTTCAACAGCAATCTGTTTATAATTTCTCATCAATCTGATTGGCTGCCCTAATATCAAACCCTTGGGCTATCTATACCAATTGTTAAAAAAAATATTTGTTTCTGTGTATGTTATTGCCCTTCAGTTATTTGCAAAGGATCTAAAATCCTGTTGAAAATCCTGTTAATAATCCATTTTATTTTTGGTTCTATTGATTGTAAGCAAGCTTTATATTAGTGGTGGATATTTGCCCCCGCAATATCCGTGAACCATAAACCCATTGCCTATGTTGACAGATGAGAAAACATTGAAACAGACTGCTATGCAGGAAGAAAAAGTAAAGATGTATACAGACGAAGAAGCGTATAATGCTAGCCTTGAGTATTTTAAGGGAGACGAGCTGGCTGCGCGTGTGTGGATAAACAAGTATGCACTGAAAGATTCAGATGGCAGATTATATGAGTTAACACCGGACGACATGCATCGTCGTCTTACAAAGGAACTGTCAAGAATTGAGCAGAAATATCCGAATCCTCTGGATGAAAAGCATATTTATCAGTTGCTTAAGGATTTTCGGTATATCATTCCACAGGGCGGTCCAATGTCAGGCATTGGCAATAATCGTCAGATTGTTTCTCTGTCCAACTGTTTTGTTATCGGACACGAAAAGCCCAGTGATTCATACGGCGGAATTTTAAAAATGGACCAGGAACAGGTTCAGTTAATGAAACGCCGCGGCGGTGTAGGCCATGACCTTTCTCACCTGCGGCCCAAAGGCAGCCCGGTAAAAAATTCGGCTCTTACGTCAACCGGCATTGTCCCGTTTATGGAACGCTATTCAAACACAACCCGCGAGGTGGCACAGGATGGGCGAAGGGGTGCACTTATGCTTTCTGTTTCAGTAAAGCACCCTGATGCGGAAGATTTCATTGATGCCAAAATGGAAACCGGTAAAATTACAGGAGCCAATGTGTCTGTAAAAATCCATGATGATTTCATGCGTGCTGTCACTGAAGACAAAGAGTACATGCAGCATTTCCCCATCGAATCAAAACAACCCGTTTATCAGAAAAAAATTCGGGCAAAAGAGCTCTGGGAAAAAATTATTCACAACGCCTGGAAATCTGCCGAACCCGGCATCCTATTCTGGGATACCATCACAAATGAATCCGTAGCCGATTGCTATGCTGACCTGGGTTACAAAACCGTATCAACCAACCCCTGCGGAGAAATTCCGCTTTGTCCGTACGACAGTTGCCGCCTATTGGCATTAAATCTGTACTCATACGTTGATAAGCCTTTCACCAAAGAGGCCAGCTTTAATTTTGATAAATTCCGTGATCATATCGCCGCCGCCCAGCGCATCATGGATGACATCATCGACCTTGAGGTTGAAAAAATTGATGCCATCCTGGCTAAAATTGCCGCTGATCCCGAAGATATGGAAACAAAGCGCACCGAACAGAAACTCTGGGAAAAAATCAAACACAAAGCCCTTGAAGGCCGCCGCACCGGAATAGGCATCACAGCAGAGGGTGATATGCTTGCTGCCCTTGACCTTCGTTACGGCACACAGGAAGCAACCGATTTCTCCGAAGAGATTCACAAGAACATTGCCATGGAAGCCTACCGCTCATCGGTTAATATGGCTAAAGACAGAGGTGCATTTCAGATATTCGACCCACAACGGGAAAAAGACAACCCTTTTATCAACCGTTTGGGCGAACAGGATCCTGAGCTGATTGAAAACATGCAAAAATGGGGACGCCGTAACATTTCGCTGCTCACCATTGCTCCCACAGGAACAACCAGCCTGATGACTCAAACCACCTCAGGTATAGAGCCGGTTTTCATGCCGGTATATCGCCGGCGCAGAAAAGTGAATCCTAACGACCCCAATATCAGGGTTGATTATGTTGATGAAACCGGCGACAAATGGGAAGAATATGTGGTATTCCACCCGAAATTTGCCACCTGGCTCAAAGTGCAGGGTTATGATCCCGATGAAGTCAGAAATATGGAACCGGAAAACATTGATAAGCTGATCGAAATTTCTCCATACCATAAAGCGAGTTCGAAAGATGTTGATTATATCCATAAAGTAAAAATGCAGGGACGCATTCAAAAATGGGTTGATCACTCAATTTCAGTTACCATAAACATTCCGGAAAAGGCAACCGAAGACCTGGTTGACGAACTCTATCGTACGGCATGGGAATCAGGCTGTAAAGGTGTCACAGTATACCGCGAAGGCTCACGCGACGGTGTTTTGCTTTCGGGCAGTAAATCGGATAAAAAATCGGATTACAAAATCGGAATCAAGCGGCCAAAGGTTCTGGAGGCTGATATTGTACGTTTTCAAAACAACAAAGAAAAGTGGATTGCATTTGTTGGTCTGCTGGAAGGAAACCCCTATGAGATTTTTACCGGCCGTATGGAAGATGAGGTTCTGCCAATTCCTCAATCAATCACAAAAGGTAAAATCATCAAGAACAAACTTGAAAACGGCACAAGTCGTTACGATTTTCAATACACCAACCGCTATGGGTACAGCGTCACCTTCGAAGGCCTTTCGCATCAGTTTAATACCGAATACTGGAATTATGCGAAACTGATTTCCAGTGTATTGCGATACGGCATGCCAATTGAAAAAGCCGTAGAGCTTGTGGCATCTCTTAAACTCGACAGCGAAGCCATCAACACCTGGAAAAACGGGGTGGAACGGGGACTGAAACGTTACATACCCAATGGCACAAAAGCATCCAAAGAGGGCGAAAAATGTCCCGAATGTCAGGATACTGACAGTCTCGTTTATCAGGACGGATGCGTTATCTGCACAAGTTGTGGGTACTCCAAATGCGGATAATGAAGCAATTCATTTATAATTAAAAAAAAGGCAGATATATACATCTGTCTTTTTTTTTCATCATGCTGGTATGTCAGAATAGATTTGCTATTTTTGCTTTTTCTATCAGTAGTTCAGACTATGTATGAATACCTAAAAGGACGCATCAGTGAAATAAATCCCAGTTATGCTGTGGTGGAAAACAATGGCATAGGCTGGTTTTTAAACATTTCAGTAAACACCTACTCCAGACTGAAAGAAGGACAGGAGTGCTTGTTGTACCTTCACCATGTTGTACGTGAAGATGACGAATTGCTGTATGCGTTTGAAAACAAATCAGAACGACAGATTTTCAGGCTTTTGATTACAGTCAATGGTGTTGGTGCCAATACAGCCCGCACAATGCTGTCTACCCTTACGGCAGAAGACATTATACATGCTATACAAACCGATAATGTCGGGCAGCTTAAAAGCATCAAAGGCATTGGCATGAAAACAGCACAGCGAATCATTGTTGATCTCAGGGATAAAATCACAGAAAAATCCGTTATGCCTGACGATAAATCTGTGGCATCAGACAATACAAACGAAAAAGAAGCGTTTGAAGCATTAGTCATGTTGGGTTTTAGTAAAAAACAAGTTCAGAAAGCCATGGAAAAGGTGGTGGCCAAACAACCCGATGCATCGGTTGAAGAGCTGGTTAAACTAACATTGAAGCAACTTTAAAACAAGTGCGCATTTGAAGCGGATCAGGAAATATAAGACGTTGGTTGTTCTTGCAGCAATTCTGGCTTTTGTGGGGTTTTATCCGGGACACGCCGGTAATCTTCCATCAGAAAGTTCTGTTGAATTTCCTGTTTCTGACACCATACACTCAGCAGATACCATCGACATAGAAGATGTTGATTTGCCATGGGAATTTTCACAAGACGACAACAATCCGCTAACCGATGAACCGCAATCTCCCCTTTTCGGACAAGATCCTGACGGCATTGAGAGTAATATAGAATACGATCCCGAAACCGATTCATACATCTTCAGAAGAACGCTGGGTGATTCTCTTGAACTGGGTACTCCTTACAGCCTGCCTTTTCAGGATTATTTGCAGTACGATTTTGACCAGGGCATGAAAGATTACTGGCGCCAACGCGTTGAAAATGCCAGTTTTGAATCCCGGTCTACCCTGATACCTAAACTGGAGGTAGGCGGGGAGGCATTTGACCGCATTTTTGGCAGCAATACCATCGACATAAAGCCTCAGGGCTCAGCCGAATTAAGTTTCGGCCTGAACATCTCAAAAGTAGAAAACCCCAACCTGCCGGTAAAACTTCAGCGCACCACCACCTTTGATTTTGACGAACAAATCCAGATGAATGTGGTCGGGCAAATCGGTGATAAAATGAAACTCAATGTCCAGTATGATACCGAAGCTGCATTTGACTTTGAAAATTCAGTAAAGATTGAGTATACCGGGCATGAAGATGAGATCATTCAGAAAATTGAAGCCGGTAACGTATCACTGCCTCTTACAGGATCGCTTATTCAGGGTAGTCAGTCGCTCTTTGGTTTTAAAACAGAACTGCAGTTTGGCAAACTCACCATGACAAGCATCTTCTCTCAGCAGAAAGGTGAAACCAGCACCATTACGGTAGAGGGAGGAGCCCAGATGCAGGAATTTGAACTGGATGCTGACGAATACGAAGAAGACAAACACTTTTTCCTCGCCCATTACTTTAAAGAACATTATGATCAAGCCCTGAAAAACCTCCCGGTAATCAACTCAGGTGTTAACATTACAAAAATTGAAGTGTGGGTAACCAATACCAGCGGTAATTTTGAAGATGCCCGTAACATTGTTGGGTTTACCGATTTGGGTGAGTCCAATAAAGAATTCATTCAAAATGAATGGGTACAGGCAAGCGGCATTAATGAAACCAGGTTGCCAAATGACTCAGTTAACACCCTGTTTAACATCACAGAAACGTATTCCGGAGTAAGAGATATTAACCAGGTAAGCTCTGTTTTATCACAGGAGCCCCTTTCAATGCAGGGAGGTGTTGATTATCAGAAAATCGAATCTGCCAGAAAACTCAATCCATCCGAATACACGCTTAACTCCCAGCTTGGGTACATCTCTCTGAATTCACGACTCCAGTCGGATCAGGTATTGGCTGTGGCCTTTGAATATACCGTGGGTGGACAAACCTTCCGCGTTGGTGAATTTGCCAACAGCGGCATCAGCGCTCCGGATGCTTTGATTGTCAAGCTGATTAAAGGAACCGCTCTGACACCCGACCTTACTACCTGGGATCTGATGATGAAAAACATCTATTCCATTGGTGCTTATCAGGTAAACTCTGAAGATTTCATTCTGAACGTCATGTACCAGAATGACAAAACCGGAACAGCCATCAACTACCTCCCGGCCGGCGATATTGACAATACCATCCTTCTCAGGGTTATGAATCTTGACAACCTCAACCAGCAGCTCGACCCTTATCCTGACGGACGATTTGATTTTGTCAATAACATCACCATTCGCCCGCAAAACGGACGCATTATATTTCCTGTCAGGGAACCATTCGGCAGTCATTTGCGGCAGAAAATCACCAATGGCGATCCCTCGCTGGACGAGATTGCCGATGAATACGTGTTTCAGGAGCTTTATGACTCCACGCAAAGTACAGCCCGGCAGATTGCTGAAAAGAACAAGTTTTTCCTCGAAGGACAGTATAAATCCAGTTCGGGATCTGAGATCAGCCTCAACGCCATCAACATTCCGCAAGGATCTGTTAAAGTCACTGCCGGAGGAGCTGAACTTGTGGAAAACCAGGATTACACGGTAGACTACAACCTTGGCCGTGTAAAAATCATCAACGAAGGCATACTTGAATCCGGCACACCCATCAATATTTCCCTGGAAAGCAATTCATTATTCAGTGTTCAGACCAAAACCCTAGTTGGTACACATCTGAACTATGAGATTTCCAAAGATTTCAATCTGGGAGCCACCATTCTGAATCTGACTGAACGTCCGCTGACACAAAAGGTAAGCATAGGAGACGAACCCATCTCAAATACCATCTGGGGTGTAAATGGTTCGTACCGGAGTGAGGTTCCGCAAATCACAAAAGCCATCGACTGGCTGCCATTGATTGAAACCAAAGAGCAATCTACCATCACCCTTACCGGAGAATTTGCCCACTTGATTCCGGGCCACTCAAGTGCCATTGAAGACGAGGGCAATGCCTATATTGATGATTTTGAAGGCAGCGAAACCAGCATCGACATCAAAATGTTTAACGCCTGGTCTCTTGCCAGCACGCCCACAGGGCAGGAAGGGTTGTTTCCCTATGGCGGGTTAATGGATAGCTTAAGGTATGGTTACAATCGCGCCAAGCTTGCCTGGTATGTTATAGATCCTTTGTTTCAGCGCAACAATAGCCCGGTAAGTGTTGAACAACAATCCAGCCATTATGTGCGGGAAATCCGGGAGCAGGAAATTTTCCCCAACAAAGAAAGTGAAACCGGTAACATTCCGGCAACCCTTGCTGTGCTGAACCTGGCATATTATCCAAACTTAAAAGGCCCCTACAACTACGATGCAGACGGGGTAAATACCGACGGAACATTAATTAACCCTGAACAACGCTGGGGCGGCATAATGCGGGAGCTGCAAACCAATGATTTTGAAGAAGCCAATATTGAGTACATCGAATTCTGGATGATGGATCCCTTTGTGGAGGATGAAAACAACCCCGGTGGTGACCTTTACATCAACCTGGGTAATGTTTCAGAAGACGTCCTTAAAGACAGCCGGAAATCCTTTGAAAACGGCCTGCCTGCACCGGCAGTAGATAATCCCACTGACACCACTGAATGGGCCATTGTGCCGCTCGTACAATCCCTGGTAAATGCCTTTGATACCGATCCTGAAAGCCGTACGGCACAGGATGTAGGCCTGGATGGCATGTCAAATGAAGATGAACGGGCTATCCGCAATGACTACCTTCAACAACTTGCCACCATTTACGGCACTGAATCGGCAGTATATCAGGAAGCAGTTTCGGATCCCTCGAACGATGATTACCACCATTTCAGAGGTGAAGATTACGATGAACAGGATCTGGGAATTCTTGAGCGTTACATGAAATACAATGGCCTTGAAGGCAACAGCCCTGTTTCTCAGCCAGGCCAGGACTTTTCCACTTCAGCCACATCCCAGCCCGATGTAGAAGACATCAATCAGGACAATACCCTCAGTGAAAACGAAGCTTATTTTCAGTACCGGATCAGTATTCGTCCGGAAGACATGGAAATAGGTGAAAATTTCATCACCGACAAGGTTGTATACGATGCCGAAATGGCCAATGATGAAAAAAGTGAAGTAACCTGGTATCAATTCAAAATCCCCGTTTCAAATTACGACAAAAAGATTGGTCGGATTGAAGACTTTAAGTCAATTCGTTTTATGCGAATGATGACAACCAATTTCAATCAGCCAACCATTATGCGCTTTGGTACGCTTGATCTTGTGCGTAGTGAATGGAGAAAATACGACAATTCATTCATCCAGCCGGGTGAATATATCCCTGATGAGCTTGCCCAGACCCCATTTGAAGTTACCGCTGTCAATATCGAAGAAAACGCCAACAAAGAACCGGTTAATTACGTTCTGCCACCGGAGATTGACCGTGTGATAGATCCGGCAAACCCACAGCTACGACAGCTTAACGAACAGGCCATGGTACTCAAAGTAACTGATCTGGCAGACGGTGATGCCCGGGCCGTTTACAAGAATATCGACATGGATGTGAGAAAATACCGCAGACTTAAAATGTTTATCCATGCTGAGGAAGTACCGGGTTATGACCTCAACGATGACGACCTGCGCCTCTTTGTACGCCTGGGTTCTGATTATCAAAACAACTATTACGAATACGATTTGCCACTGAAAGTCACCCCGGCAAGTAACTATGACAATGACAATCCCGATGACCGCCTGATTGTCTGGCCCGAAGAAAACAACCTGGAGTTGATTTTTGAAATGTTGCAGACGGTAAAACAAAACCGCAACGATGAAATGCGACGTGCCGGTTCCGGCGTTACCCTCACGCGTTTATATTCCATGGCTGATGGCTCCAGGAACGTTAGCATCATGGGTAATCCGAACCTGAGTAACGTGCGAACCATCATGATTGGCGTTCGCAATCCCAAAAAGCAAACCGCAACGGATCTGGATGACGGCATGGAAAAAACCGGTGAAATCTGGGTAAACGAACTCAGGCTTACGGATTTTGATGAGAAAGGCGGATGGGCAGCTCGTGCACGCATGACCACCAAACTTGCTGACTTTGGTTCTGTCACCGTTACCGGATCAACATCCAAACCAGGCTTTGGAAGCATTAATCAGAAAGTCAGTGAACGACAAAAAGAAGAAATCAACGCATATAACATCTCTTCCAATCTGGAACTTGGTAAATTCTTCCCGAAAAAATCCGGCGTCAGAATACCGATGTACATCGGTTACAGCGAATCTGTCAGCAACCCGGAATACAACCCACTGGATCCCGACATTCCCTTTAAAGTTGCTTTAAACGATCCCAACAAAACTCAGGAAGAAAAGGATTCTATTAAGCACATTGCACAGGATTACACCCAACGTAAAAGTCTGAACTTTACGAATGTTAAGATCAGCAAAATGGATGGCCAGCCCAAAATCTATGACTTATCCAACTGGTCGGTAAGCTATACCTACAACGAACAGTTCCATCGGGATGTAAATACGGAATTTGATACGCAAAGAGACATTTCCGGAGCGATTGCTTACAACTATAACGCCACGCCCAAAAATGTCAAGCCGTTTAAAAATGTACAATTTCTGAACAAGCCTGCTTTCAGGCTGATTAAAGATTTTAATTTTTATTATCTGCCATCCCAGTTAAGTTTCCGGACAAACCTGAACCGGCAATACAGCGAAATCCAAACCAGGAACATCAGCAATCCATACATGCAGATTCCGTTGAATGTCAATAAGAATTTCCTGTGGATCAGGCAATATGACTTCAAATACAACCTCTCCCGAAGCCTTAAATTTGATTTCTCAGCCACAAACAACGCACGCATTGACGAACCGGAAGGCCGTTTGTGGGAAGGCGATCCGTACTATGAAGAAAAGATGGATACCATCTGGAACAACCTGAAAAACTTTGGTCGCAATACGCAATACAATCACAACATGAGCCTGAATTATCAGGTACCAATTAATAAAATACCCATCCTGAGCTGGATATCGGCTAACGCACGTTACAACGGAACTTATGACTGGATTGCAGGTCCCATCACAGCCGACACCATTGAGCTTGGGAATACAATACAGAACAGCAATACCATCTCCCTGACTTCACAGTTTAACCTTCTGTCTCTCTACAATAAAATTGATTACCTTAAAGATGTTAATCAGAAATACAAAGGCAGAAGGCGGCAGCGCAACAAAAAGCCCAAAATGGAAACTGTGACCTATACAGAGAATGTGGCATCTCTGGAAAAAGAGAAACGCGAACGCATCGTTCATAAACTGAAAACGGAAGATGTTACCATCAAAGCCACAAAGAAAAATGGTCAGGTTATCGAAGGTGACACTCGGGTGATGAGTGATAAGGTTGTGTATTTTACACCCAGAGAAAGCAGTGATAGTGCTCAGATTTTGGTTACCGGCAAACGCGAAGCCAAAGAAAGCATTTTGAAAAAAATCGTTGACAACACGCTGGCCCTTGCCATGAGTACAAAGAATATTTCAGTAAGTTATTCTGGTACCAATGCGACACAACTCCCCGGATATTTACCGGAACCAACCATTATGGGATTAAGTAATTACCCACCTGATGCCCCTGCTGTTTCAGCCAGTTCAGCTATACAGGCACCAGGCGTTCCCTTCGTTTTAGGCTGGCAGGATCCGAATTTTGGCACATGGGCTTCAGATAACTATCTGGTAACACGCGATTCCATGCTCAACCAGCCGTATACCATGAGTGAAAATGAAACATGGAACATTCGTGCCTCCCTGGAACCTGTTCGCAGCATGCGCCTTGACCTCAACCTGAACCGCACACAAACCGTTAACACCAGTCAGTACTACAATTTCGTACAAGATAATCCTGAAACCGGTGACGGACACTTTGAAGTAGGAACTGAACAAATCCAGGGAAACTTTTCAATGACGACGGTGACCATCGGCTCTGCATTTGAGCCCATAAGCAGCGACGGGAATTACGACTCAGAAACATTCTCAAAGTTTGCAGACTACCGAAAAGTTATTGCCACAAGGCTGGCAAAACAACGACCGGATTACGATCCTGCAGCTGTTGATGAAGAAGGGTATCCCGAGGGATATGGCAAACTTTCTCAGGATGTTCTCATGCCTGCATTCCGGGCAGCATACTCAGATCGCGATCCCAAAACCATCACCCTGGATCATTTCCCCGACATCACCAATGTGCTACCCAACTGGCGCATTACATACGATGGGCTTGCTAAGATTCCGTTTATCAAAGATTATCTCCGCACAGCTAATGTCACCCATACATATCGCTCTACATACAACGTTGGTTCGTATCAAAACAACTTAAGGGACCTGTGGAATCCCCGGGAAGGCTTTAATTACATCACGGATCCAAATGGAAACTATTACTCTCAGTTTGCTTTCAATTCTGTCAGCATTACCGAACAGTTTTCACCCCTTATCGGCATTGATCTTAACTGGAAAAATTCGCTCATCACCAAAGTGGAAATTAAAAAGTCGCGTAATTTAATGATGAGCTTTAGCAACAACCAGCTTACAGAACAAAAAACAGATGAATACATTATCGGCGGCGGATACCGCATTAAAGATGTGCAAATTACCATCGGGGGACGTGGTGGTCGTAAGCGTACCTTTAAATCAGACCTTAACCTGCGCCTGGATTTCTCCATCCGCAATAACCTCACCATCATACGTAAGCTGGAAGAAGGGGTTAATCAGCCAACTGCCGGTAATGAAGTGATTACCATCAAAGCATCGGCGGATTATGTGCTGAGCGATCGCTTTAACCTTCGTCTTTTCTATGATCATGTCATCAATGACCCAAAAGTTGTACTCTCCTATCCCAGCTCAAACATCGACTTTGGTGTAAGCGTAAGGTTTACTCTGGCATCTTAAAACAGCCTTGATGTTATGATTATCTGTTTTTAAACAATTGAAAAACTCAGGTTTTTTCTTACATTTGCCATGGATAATAACTAAACTTAAGTGTTATGAAAATACAGGAAGATTACAAATACGCAAAAACCCACGAATGGGTAAAAGTGGACGGTGATGAAGCCACTGTTGGTGTTTCTGACTATGCTCAACAACAACTTGGTGATGTTGTTTTTGTTGAGGTTGAAACCGAAGGTGACGAGCTTGATAAGGAAGAGGCTTTTGGTACCATCGAGGCAGTAAAAACCGTTTCTGACATATACATGCCTGTTGGAGGAGAAGTGCTTGAGTTCAATGAAAAACTCGAAGACAATCCCGACATGGTAAATAAAGATCCTTACGGAGACGGATGGATTGTTAAGATTAAAATCTCAGACAAATCCGAACTGGATGATCTGATGGATGCTGAAGCATACAAAAAAGAAACAGAAGAATAAACAGATTTAATAGCTTATCCTGCAAAGCCATAATAACTACTATCGCATCATCTCATTGCAGCGATATCCTATGGTTTTGCAGGATATTATTTTATGAAATACGTTGCTGTCATACTTGCCGGTGGTACCGGTAAGCGGATGGGAGTAGATCGCCCCAAACAATTTTTAATGCTGGCAGGTAAACCTGTCATTCAACACAGTATGGAGCGTTTTGCTGATTCCGGTGTTATCGATGAGATCATCGTTGTCTCACATCCCGATTACAAAAGCGATGTACCTGTTGACAAACTTAAACTCAGCATGCCCGGCCACATTATTCCCGGAGGCAGCAGCAGAAACGTATCCACCTGGCAGGCCATCAATTTCGCCAAAAACCAGTACCGCAATCAGGAAACAGCCCTCATTTTTCACGATGCGGCACGCCCCAATCCCGACATTGATGTCATCCGCAAGATTACCAAAATGCTTCTGAGTCACTGCGCTGTAGCCACTGTCAATCCGGTTACTGATACCTTGTACAAACTGGATGAAAACGATAATTTTGCAGGCCTTGCAGATCGCAGCAAACTGCTAAAAGCGCACACACCTCAGGCATTCCGTCTGAGAACCATCAGTCAGGCATACGACGCCAGGCAAATGAATGGGAATCCCGAATTCACTGATGACATCAGCATTGTCAATCACTACATGCCTGAAGTTAAAATCGGCATGGTACAGGACAATCCCCTCAATCTTAAAATCAGCATTCCCGGAGATTTAAAACTTATGGAAGCCATTATGTCTCAGGAGGCGTAAATTATTCACCTGCCTTTTCTTTCAGCTCTTTCAGCAAATCATCACGGTTTACAGGAACAACCCCTGAATATTCACAAACAAGACCACCAGCCATATTGGCAATAAAAGCAATTTGTTTTAAATCCAGGCCACAAATCATACAAAGCGTTGCTGTTGCAATTACCGTATCGCCAGCACCGGAAACATCTGTTATGCTACGGTATTCCGCTGAAACAAATTCAATCTCACCTTTTGAAGCTATAACGGCACCCGCCTCGGCCAGGGTAAGCAAAACCTGATCAACCCGAAGCGCTTGAATAAGTTCATTTATAACGCCCTTAATGACAGCCTTATCGGATTTATCAAACTCGGTTTTCATCCCTTCTTTCATCTCCCGGTAATTTGGTTTAAACATGGTAACACCATGATAATTCAGGAAATTTCGCTTTTTGGGATCTACCATTACCGGAATATTCAACTGTTTTGCCAGAGAAACCACCCGCTCAATTAAGCCGGGTGTAATGCTTCCCTTATCGTAATCTTCAAAAATAATGGCATCAGGATGATGCGTGTTGCAGGTATCTTTAACGCGTTGGAATAATGCCTTTTCTGCTTCGGGGGAGATAACATCAGTAATTTCCTCATCCACCCGCAACAGGTGCTGACTACTGCTGATAATCCGGGTTTTAACACTTGTAGGACGGTCGGGAATACGCACAATGCCATCGCTGACCATCCCTTCAGCCGCCATCTGACGCAAAAACTCATCACCATTTACATCCTTGCCAATAACCGAACACATCAAAGGTTTAGCTCCCAGGGATTTAATATTACGTGCCACATTGGATGCACCGCCCAGGCGGCTCTCTTTATCGCTGATACTAACCACCGGAATGGGTGCTTCAGGACTGATGCGGTCAACGTTTCCCCACATGTATGAATCAATCATAACATCCCCGATAATCAGCACTTTCTTTTGGTTAAAACAATCAAAAACCGCTTCAATAGCATGTGTTTTCATAGGCAATGACATATTATCTTTCAAATTTACGTTTTTTCATCAAAGAACAAAGCCAATATGGCATTCAAGATTCTTATCAGCGCGAAAAACAGGCTCCGTCACTGATTTTATGTACTTTTGTCAGATGCCCGCAGTGTACATACATATTCCCTTTTGCCGCAGAAAATGTCATTACTGTGATTTTTACTCTGTTGCCCGCCCTTCCATGGAAACGGTGTTTGTTGAGGCTCTCTGTAAAGAAATCAGAGAATTTCCGGGTAAAAAGGAAAATGCAGAAACCATTTATTTTGGTGGTGGAACCCCTTCTCTGCTATCTCCCAAATCAATTGAGATGATAATGGAAGCTCTGCACAAACGGTTTACCGTACCCCGCGACACTGAAATAAGCCTGGAGGCCAATCCCGAAGATATCTGTAAGGAAAATTTACATGCATGGAAATCAATGGGATTCAACCGCCTGAGCATAGGCATTCAATCACTGAATGATGAGCTATTAACATTTCTGGGCAGGAAACACAGTAAAGCACAAAACATCCAATGCCTTGAAGCCACCCAACAAGCCGGGTTCGATAATATATCGGCAGACCTGATATACGGAGTGCCGGGAATGAGTCAGGAGGTATGGGAACATGATTTGCGCACGGTTTTATCCAGCGGGATTCACCACCTGTCTGCTTATCATCTGACAATTGAAACCGGAACACTCCTTCACAGGCAGTTAAAACAGGGTCATTTTTCTCTTCCGGATGATGAAACATCCTACCGGCAGTTTATCCGTTTGTTTGAAATAACAGAACAAGAAGGATTCCCCTGGTACGAAATATCCAATTTTGCAAAGCCCGACTTTCACAGCAGGCATAACTCATCGTACTGGAAAGGCACAGCTTACTACGGTTTTGGACCTTCAGCCCATTCGTATGACGGCAATAACAAACGATGGTGGAATGAAAGCGATTTATCATCATACATCAATCCGGTGCAAAATCAATCCAATCATGAAATTCTGAGCAAGAAAGATAAAATCAACGATTACCTGATAACACACCTTCGCACCCGTCGGGGGGTAGACCTCAAAGAAATGGCAAATCGTTTTCCGGATTTAACTATAATTCAATTAAAACGTAAACTTGATGTATACACGACAGAGGGAAAGGCAGTGCTTTCAGGCAATCTTTTTTCACTCAGGCCCGAATCCCTGTTTATTTCAGACAGCATCCTGAAAGATATTCTTTATATTTAACCCAACTAAAATCAGCCCGAATATGACTCGCAAAAACATCAATCCTGCCTTTGCCTCTGTACCCGTTTTTCTTGCTTTCCTGTCCATGGGATTTGGCGATGTTGCCGGAACCCTCACGGATCTGGTGAAAGATGAATACCACCTGAGCAATTTTTTGGCCGGATTTGTTCCCATGTCCGGTTTTATCATGTTTGGCATTTTGCCGGTTCCATTCAGCCTGATAATGGCCAGACAGGGTAAGAAAAAAATTCTGGCTTTGGGTCTGATTGTCGCTCTGCTTGGCCTGGTAATCCCACTATTTTTGGGTTTTACTTTGTTTAGCGTTCTGTTGCTATCCATTCTGTTATTGGGTGCCGGGGCTGCTCTTTTGCAGGTAGCCGGAAACCCCATCATGCGGGATGTATCACCGCAGGGTAAGTATTCCAGGAACCTTAGCTTTGGACAATTTGTAAAAGCTATCGGCTCGTTATCCGGAGCTCTGTTGCCGGCTGCGGCTGCTACATGGTGGGGTATGGACTGGAAATTACTTTTTCCTGTTTACGCTATAGCCATTGGCATAACAACAGTGATTTTACTACTCATTCCCATCCGTGAAAAAGCCATCCCGGAAGAACCTCCAACATTAAAATCATGCCTGGCGTTACTCGGGAAACCGGGAATCGGCATTATGGTGCTCGCCATTTTTTTATACGTTGGAGCAGAAGTTGGCATGGCTTCAAAATTGCCAAGTTTCCTGGAAAACAATTACGGACTTGAAATTAATAAATTAGGTGTTGCCAGTGTTGGATTGTTTTTCTTAACCATCATGCTAGGCCGTTTTCTTGGGGGTGTGATTCTCAACTGGATAAAAGCCCCGCTTTTCCTTCTGATCACAACCATTCTCGCTCTGGCGGGCATCGGTGGATTATTTTTAAATATACAGGCGCTTGCCATTGTTTCCATCGTCTTGATCGGCCTGGGATTTGCCAATATTTTTCCATTGATTTTTTCCATCACAGTGGATAAACATCCTGAATACACAAATGAGTTATCGGGACTAATGGTAACTGCCATTATCGGCGGTGCTGTATTACCGGTTATCATGGGGGTGCTGGCTGATCTTACCAGTGTTGGTTTTAGTTTTGTAATTCCTGCAGCAGCCATATTATACGCCTTTTTCGTTGCCGTAAAAACTCAAAATTCATAACAATTATGAACACCGAACCTTTGATTTTTAGCTTAGATGCCGGCGGAACCAATTTTGTTTTTTCTGCCGTGAAAAATGGTGAACTTTCGGGGGAAAGTATCCGCAAATCCTCCCATGCCGATGATCTGGAAAAAAGCCTCCAAACCATTGTGGATGGTTTTTCAGAGCTGAAAACCAGACATGATGAACCCGTAACTGCTCTTAGTTTTGCTTTCCCCGGTCCTTCTGATTACGAACATGGTGTGATAGGAGATCTGGGAAATTTGCCCGCATACCGTGGAGGCGTTGCTCTCGGGCCCATGCTAAAAGAGAAATTCAATGTTCCGGTTTTTATCAACAATGATGCTGATCTTTTTGCCCTGGGAGAAGCCATGGAAGGCAGCCTGCCACATCTGAATCAAAAACTGCACAAAGCCGGCAGCCAGAAATCATACCAAAACCTCGTGGGCCTGACGCTGGGTACAGGCTTCGGGCTCGGTGTTGTTATTCGCGGTAATCTGATCCGTGGCGACAATTCTCTGCCCAATGAAATCTGGCTGATGCGAAACCCTGAATACCCACAGGCAAACATTGAAGAATCGGTTAGCATACGAGGTATACAGCGATCTTTTCGAAAACTCAGCGGCAGAAACGATGATCTTTCTCCCAAAGACATCCACGACATTGCCATTGAAGGAGTCGGGAAAGATAAGGCAGCAGCCATTGAAAGCTTTCAGATATTTGGTAAAAACCTGGGAGACACCATTGCCACCCTCATAAGCCTGTATGATGCCAATATTTCCATAGGCGGAGGTTTATCCAAAGCCTGGGATTTGTTTATGCCGGCAGCCATGGAGCAAATAAATTCTAGCTTTATCACACCTGAAGGCAAGCAACTTCCCAGACTGACGCATCAGGTATTTAACCTTGAAAATGCTGAAGAATTTAACTCGTTTGCCCGGGGCGATGAAAAACGAATTCCCTTACCGGGAGCATCTGAGGCGAAATATCCTTATATACCAAAGCCACGTGTGGGCATCATGAAATCAAGCATGGGCACATCAAAAGCAACCATGACCGGAGCTTACCATTTTGCTTTATCAAAGCTTGGATAAACCGGCGGATTTAAATATTATACCTGAAAAGGCTCCTTGCTTTACCGTTTTCAACAATCTGAGAAACCCGGTCCTGATGATACAGGCTGCAAGTGATTTTTGCCTTTCACTATAGATGGATTTTATTAAGACCGTTATAAACAAAAACAGCCAGTTGCAGATTTCAGCCAGTTTCATTACTTTTACAGGTTAATAGAGATCGAAAGGCATTATGAGTAAAATACTGGTTATAGATGATGAGAAAAGCATTCGGAATGTACTGAAAGACATTCTTGAATACGAGAAATATACAGTTGAACTTGCTGAAAATGGTAAAGAGGGGCTTAAAAAAATCAAGGATAACTCAATTGACCTCGTACTTTGCGATATCAAAATGCCGGAACCCGATGGCATGGAAGTGTTGGAAAAAAGCATGGAAACCAATCCGGAGCTTCCGTTTATTATGATTTCCGGGCATGGCGATATTGATATTGCAGTATCAAGCATTAAAACAGGTGCTTACGATTTCATTCAGAAACCCATTGATCTGCAACGCCTTCAGATCACCGTAAAAAATGCCCTTGAACGCTCCAATCTGGTAACCGAAACCAAAAAGCTGAGGAAAAAAGTCAGCAAGCGTTATGAAATGGTGGGTGAATCTAAAGCCATGCAGCACATTCGCGACATGATTGACAAGGTGGCTCCCACTGATGCGCGGGTACTGATTACAGGAGAGAACGGAACAGGTAAAGAGTTGGTTGCACATCATCTGCATGAAAAAAGCCAGCGTGCAAAAGCCCCGTTCGTGGAAGTTAATTGTGCTGCTATCCCCTCTGAATTAATTGAATCCGAGCTTTTCGGTCATGAAAAAGGAGCCTTTACCTCAGCCCACAAGCAACGCAAAGGGAAATTTGAACAGGCCAACGGCGGCACCATTTTTCTGGATGAAATCGGCGACATGAGCCTTTCTGCGCAGGCAAAAGTGCTGCGTGCCTTGCAGGAAAATAAAATCAGCCGCGTAGGCAGTGATAAGGATATCCATGTTGATGTCAGGTTAATTGCAGCCACCAATAAGGATTTAAGCAAAGAAATTGAAAAAAATAATTTCCGGGAAGACCTGTTTCATCGCATATCCGTCATTCTGATTCATGTCCCCTCTTTATCAGAGCGTAAAGACGACATACCCGTACTGGCAGATTTTTTCCTGACCGAGATTTGCGAAGAACATGGCATTCCAAAAAAGAAAATCTCCGGCGATGCCTTAAAAACGCTACAGGATTACCCCTGGACCGGAAACATACGTGAATTCAGAAACATGATGGAACGTCTGGTGATTCTCTGCTCAGACACCATCAGCGGAAAAGACATTAAAACCTACGCTCACCCATTGGTATAAAATGCGCAAAGAAAAAGATTTCATAGGAGAAATAAGCATACCGGATGATGCCCTTTTTGGCATCAACGCTCTCCGTGCGCAATCCAATTTCGACAATACCATACCCTTCAATTTCAGGTGGTATAAAAGCCTGGGCACGGTAAAACTTGCCATGTATCAAACCATTCAGCGTTATCAGTCTGAATTAAAAAACAAATATCCTGAACTGAAGGAATTGCAAAAACTCCCGGAAAACAAGCTCAATGCACTTATACAGGCTGCCCGGGAGGTGAGCGAGGGCAAACACCGGGATCATTTTATCGTACCGGCCATACAGGGCGGTGCGGGTACCAGCATCAACATGAACATTAATGAAATCATTGCCAACCGGGCATTGCAGATGCTGGGAGAAAAACCCGGAAATTATAATGTTCTGGATCCGGTGGAGGCAGCCAATCTGTTTCAGTCTACCAACGATGTGGTTCCAACTGCACTTAAAATGGCTGTAATGCTGGCTTTACATGATCTTGAAAAAAGCATTAATGACCTGCGCTTTGCTCTGGAGCATCATGAAAAAGAACACCGCAACTCCCTTCGAATTGGGTATACACAGATGCAGGCTGCTGTTCCCACTTCATTTGGGCGGCTTTTCAGTGCATACAATGATGCCTTGTCAAGAGACTGGTGGCGCGTATCAAAATGTTTCGAGCGGATTAAGCAGGTAAATCTGGGTGGCAGCGCCATAGGTACCGGCATCACTGTTCCGCGTTTTGTGATTATGGAGGCCGTTCGTGAATTACAGAAAATGACAGAGCTGCCCTTAACGCGGGGTGAAAACATGGTGGATACAACCAGCAATCTTGATAGCTGGACAGAAATTCATGCTACCATGAAAGCCCATGCAGTAAACCTGGAAAAAATCAGCAATGATCTGCGCCTGCTTGCTTCCGATCTGTCTTCCGAAAATGGTCTGAAAATACCTCAACAGCAAGTTGGAAGTTCCATCATGCCGGGCAAGGTTAATCCGGTTATTCCGGAGTTTGTTATCAGCACAGCACATCAGGTATACGCCAACGACCAGTTAATTTCAGGATTAAGCGGACAATCCGTGCTTGAACTCAACCCTTACCTGCCATCCATCGGGCATGCTGTACTCAACAGCATGGAGCTGCTAACAAGTGCAAACCACAGCCTCAGAAACAAGCTGATCAAAGGCATGGTAATCCAAAGCGATGCTGCTAAAATTCAACTTCTGAAAAGCAGTACATTGTGTACGGCATTTGTTCCCTTCATTGGTTACCACAAAGCTGCTGAGATTGCCCGCTACATGAGCAGAAATAACACCGACATATATGATGCCTGCAGGCAAACCGGATATGTAAACGATAAGCAGGCAAAAGAAATAATGAAACCCGAAAACCTGTTAAAACTCGGCTTTTCGGTAAAAGATTTCAAACAGTTTCAACAAAACAAAGACACCTGATAACGCAGACTAACACTCGAACACATGGCTGAATATTTCGCACACGAAACCGCAGTAATTGATGAAGGATCACGGATTGGAGAAGGAACCAAAATATGGCATTTTTCGCATGTGATGAAAAATGCGATAATTGGAAAGCAATGCAACCTTGGTCAGAACATTGTAGTATCGCCGAATGTTGTGCTTGGCAACAACGTAAAAGTACAAAACAACGTTTCCATTTACACTGGTGTTGTATGTGATGATGATGTTTTTCTGGGTCCGTCCATGGTGTTTACAAACATCACCAATCCCAGATCAGCAGTAAACAGACGCGATCAATACGAAAAAACCCATGTAAAGAAGGGTGCCAGTATTGGGGCAAATGCTACCATTGTGTGTGGTCATGATATTGGCGAATATGCCTTTATTGGTGCAGGAGCCGTTATAACCAAAACCGTAAAACCCTACGCCCTGATGGTTGGTAATCCGGCAAGGCAAATCGGCTGGATGAGCGAGTACGGCCATAAACTGCATTTTGATGAAAACGGGATAGCATATTGCCCTGAAAGCAAAGAAAAATACCTTTTGGAAAACGATATTGTAAAGAAAATGAAAGCATAATTGTATGAACAACACAAAAACGCGATTTGCGCTGATAGGTGCTGCCGGCTACATAGCCATACGGCACGTAAAAGCCATAAAGGAAACCGGAAATGATTTGACAGCCACCCTTGATTTGTTTGATTCTGTCGGTTTCCTGGATGCCTATTTTCCCAACACAGATTTTTTCACTGAATATGAGCGCTTTGACCGGCATGTGGACAAACTCAAGCGCAAAGACAAAAAAATCGATTACGTCAGCATTTGCACCCCCAACTACCTGCATGACTCTCACATACGCTTTGCTTTGAAAAACGATGCCCACGCCATCTGTGAAAAACCGCTGGTTCTGAACCCCTGGAACATTGATGGTCTGGCAGAAATGGAGCAGGAAACCGGAAAAAAAATAAACACTATTTTACAGTTACGCCTGCATCCATCCATTATCGCCCTTAAAGAAAAAATTGCCAATGGTCCTAAGGACAAAGTATACGATGTTGATCTTGCATACCTCACCAGCAGAGGCAACTGGTATCACTACTCATGGAAAGGTAATGCAAAAAAATCGGGCGGGATTTCCACCAACATAGGCATCCATTTTTATGATATGCTAACCTGGATTTTTGGTGATGTAAAAGAAAGCATCGTACACGAACACGGAGAAAAACGCGCGGCCGGGTTTTTACAACTGCAAAAAGCACGTGTGCGCTGGGTGTTAAGTGTGGATGAAAATGACCTGCCGGATAACGTCAAGTTAAAAGGGCAGCGGACATTCCGCTCCATTACTGTCGAGGGCGAAGAAATTGAATTCAGCAAAGGATTTACAGATTTACATACGCTCAGTTATCAGGAAATTCTCAGGGGCAACGGTTTTGGACTTGATGATGCCCGCAAAAGCATTGAAATTGTTTACGATATCCGCAATGCAACACCCATTGGCCTGAAGGGAGATTATCATCCCTTATGCAAATAAAATTCATTTTTATTTTAAGGAAATAAAATTATTTTAGCTCCCGATAAAAAAAATTCATTGCAGATGTACAACGCTATCATTAAGAAGGAAAAGAAAATTGCTGTTATTGGCCTCGGGTATGTTGGATTACCGATTGCTCTGGAATTTGCTAAACATGTCCCCGTGATTGGTTTCGATATCAAACCGGATCGCGTGGAAATGATGAAAAAAGGTGTAGATCCCAGCGAAGAACTGGAAGCAAAGGATTTTGAAAACAAAGACATCACCTTTACTTCAGATACAGAAGATTTAAGAGATGCCAGTTTTTACATTGTAGCTGTACCTACACCTATTAATGAGCATAATCTTCCAGAACTGACACCCGTCCTGAAAGCATCAGAAACCGTTGGTAAAGTTATCAGCAAAGGCGATTATGTCGTTTTTGAATCCACTGTATATCCCGGCTGCACTGAGGAAGACTGCGTACCGGTCATTGAAGAACATTCGGGAATAAAATACATTCAGGATTTCAAAGTGGGATACTCCCCCGAACGCATCAACCCCGGTGATAAAGAACACACCCTGGCAAGCATTGCAAAAGTAAGTTCAGGCTGTGATGCTGAATCAGCAGAAAACATTGCCAAAGTGTACGAACTGGTTATCAAAGCCGGCGTTCACAGAGCCAGCTCTATAAAAGTGGCAGAAGCCGCTAAAATCATTGAAAACACACAGCGCGATGTAAACATTGCACTGATGAACGAGCTTTCCATGATTTTCAATAAAATTGGCATCAACACCTTTGAAGTTCTTGAAGCTGCCGGCACAAAATGGAACTTCCTTCCGTTTATCCCGGGCCTGGTGGGTGGTCACTGTATTGGTGTAGATCCTTACTATCTGCTGCACAAGGCCAAACAACTCGGCTACCATGCACAGATCATCAACTCAGGTCGTGCCATTAATGACGGAATGGGAGCACATGTTACCAAGGAAACCGTTAAAATGATGCTTGGCAAAAACAAGGTACTGAATAAGGCCAAAGTTCTTGTCATGGGGCTTACTTTTAAAGAAAACGTCGCAGACATCCGGAACACCCGCGTTGTTGACATTTTACATGAGCTTGAGGATTATAAAGTTGATTACGATATTGTTGATCCGTATGCCAACCCAAAAGAGGTAAAAGAAGAATATAACATTGAGCTGAATGAAATTGATGGCAATTACGATGCTATTATTCTTGCTGTTAACCACAAAGAATACGCTGAACTTAATGAAGAATTTTTCAAATCCATCAGTGCTGATGACGGAATACTCGTGGATATTAAAGGAATATTCAGGGATCGCATCAAAAGCATGACGTATTGGAGCCTTTAATCAAAAAGGGAGAAAAAGCAAGAGGCTACACGCTTGTTAGCGAATAGCCCCTTGAGAAACCACATGAAAACTACCAGTTTTAAAACCGGATTGTCATTACACAATTCGGTTTATTTTTTGAAATAGTTATGAATTAAACAGGGTTATAGCAAAATAGTTCACAATCCATGGCACTATGTAATCACACCCGATTGACATAACAAGAAAAAGCCCGCATATCACGGGCTTTTTAACAAGACTTTTCAGGCATCGTTTTATACGCTTTTCATCATTTCCTTAATCAGGAGTGTCATCTTTTTTTCCGCTTTTGCAGCAACTTTCTGTACTTCTTCATGAGAGACCTCTTCAATTTTTCCCGGTACACCCAGATCTGTAATGATAGAAATTGCAAAACAGGGGATACCCATTTGCCTGGCAACAATCACTTCTGGTACAGTACTCATCCCAACAGCATCAGACCCTATAATGCGGAAATATTTGTATTCGGACGGCGTTTCAAATGTTGGGCCAGTAACAGCTGTATAAACCCCTTCCTGAAGCTTTATGCTGTGATTTTGGGCAATTTCCTTTACGGCATTTATCATTGTCGGATCATATGCCTGACTCATATCCGGAAACCGCTCACCGAAAGCCGGATTATGCTTTCCAATTAAGGGGTTTGGTATAAGGTTTATGTGGTCATTAAGTACCATCAGGTCACCAATTTCAAATTCCGGATTCACACCTCCGCTGGCATTGCTGACAAACAGGTGTTTGATACCAAGCTTTTTCATCACGCGTACAGGAAAGGTGATCTTTTCAGCCGAATAGCCTTCATAATAGTGAAAGCGACCCTGCATAGCAACAATGGGCTTGCCGCTAAGGGTACCAAATATTAAACGACCATGATGGCCTTCTACTGTACTTACCGGAAAATCCGGTATGTCATCATACGCAAGGGTCTCATTAATTTCAATTTCATCTACCAGGCCACCCAGGCCTGTACCCAGAATAATCCCGGTTTCAGGATTTAAGGTGATCCTGTCCTTTATAAAGTTTGCTGTACCTTCGATTTGTTTTAACATAGCGAATAATTTGATATTTAAACTCTTCTTCTTGTTCCTCATTTCCCAAAAACTCTACTCGTACCGGGAGGTAATATAGGTGTTTTTTTACAATTTCAGGAACATCCCTTAACTGTTTTATCTTTGTAGCATCTTTTTCGGTTGTCACAACAATTTTATGCTCGTTTTTGAGTTTTTCAAACTGATTTTTAATCCGGTTCATATCACTGGCATTGTAAAAGTGATGATCCATAAAATGCATCATTTTTTTATCTGTTGTCAATGCGCTGATTTTTTTTCTGAACATCTTATTGTTTGCAATGCCTGACACTCCGAGTATCGATGTTTTACTTTTGTCGATCTCATCAAGTTTGATTTTTTTATCATGATCAAAAACCCCAACCAAGTCATCGTATTCAAAGGTTGTGAAATACAGATACTGAAACGGATAAATTTTCAACTCTTTATCCATCAGCCGTTTTTCTATGGGTTTCATGCTTTTCGGGCACTTGGTAACAATAATAATGTGTGCTCGCCTGTGTTCATGTGCCTGTTCCCGCAATCTGCCATAGGGCAAAAAATGGTCCCTGGTAAACGGACGGTTGTAATCCGTTAAGAGAACATTGAGCCCTGCCTGAATCTTCCGGTGTTGAAAGGCATCATCCAGAATGACAGCTTTGATGTCCTTTTTATTGGACAAAATATCAATTCCCCTGCTTCGTTTTTCGTCAACAGCCACTGTCACATCCGGAAACTTCTGCTTGATCTGCATGGGCTCGTCTCCAATTGATTTTGCTGTGGCACGCTCATCGGCCATAACGAAGCCTTTGGTTTTTCGTTTATATCCCCGGCTCAGTACGCCAATATTGAAATCATCCTTTAACAAACGCAGGAGGTATTCAACATGGGGTGTCTTGCCGGTTCCGCCAACGGTAAGGTTACCAACACAAATCACAGGAAAATTAAACGTTCTGGACTTCAACACCTTGTTTTCATACAGAGAATTGCGCACAGAAACCGCAATCCCATAAATCAATGATAAGGGATACAGCAACAACCATTTGAGTATTTTCAGACCTGCGGACATTCTTAAGCCCGAAAGTAAGCATAAAATACCGAAAAATAAAAAATTAACTGCCTTAAATTATCATTATCAGAGATTAAAGCGTTTTTTAATGGTTGCCACATAATCAAGTTTCTCCCAGGTAAACAATTCTACATCCAAACTTGTATCCCCGTTGTAAGGAGAATGAAAGTGTTTTGTGACTTTTCTGGGGGTTCTTCCCAGGTGACCATAGGTTGCTGTTTCCATGTAAATTGGATTCCGCAATTTCAACCTGCTTTCGATGGCATTTGGTGACAAAGTGAAAATGGCCCTGATTTCCCGGGCAACATCACCATCGCTTTTATTTACTTTAGAAGTGCCGTACGTATTAACAAACACACTAACCGGTTCTGCAATGCCAATCGCATACGATAACTGTACCAGCATTTCATCAGCAACACCGGTTGCCACCATATTTTTTGCAATATGCCGGGCTGCATAAGCTGCAGACCTGTCAACTTTTGAGGGATCTTTTCCTGAAAAAGCACCACCACCGTGAGCACCGCGACCACCATAAGTGTCCACAATAATTTTGCGTCCGGTAAGGCCGGTATCACCATGCGGGCCACCAATAACGAATTTACCGGTAGGGTTAACGTGCAGATTGTATTCATAATCAAACAATGTCTGAACACGTTTGGACATGGCTTTAATGACCCGGGGAATCAAAATATTTTTCACATCTGTTTTGATCTTTTCTATCATGGCATTATCCGCCACTTTAGCAGCTTCGGTCCCGCCATTTTCCGGGGTGATAAACTCATCATGCTGGGTAGAAACAACAATGGTATCAATTTTAATGGCTTTATGGTCATCATCGTACTCCACACTCACCTGAGATTTTGAATCAGGCCGCAGATAGGTCATTTCTTTGCCTTCACGACGAATCGCTGCCAGCTCCTGCAATAACCTGTGAGACAATTCCAATGGCAAAGGCATATAATCATCTGTTTCACGGCAGGCATACCCAAACATCATACCCTGGTCGCCAGCGCCCTGTTCTTCAGGCTGATTTTTATCCACACCACGGTTAATATCCGGTGATTGTTCGTGCAAGGCAGTAAGCACACCACAGGAATTTCCATCAAAACGATATTCCCCTTTTGTATAGCCTATATCATTAACTACACGACGCACAGTTTCCTGAACATCAACGTAAGTTTCTGATTTAACCTCACCAGCAACCACTACCTGTCCGGTAGTTACAAGTGTTTCACAAGCAACTTTTGAATCCGAATCAAAAGCCATAAACTCATCTACAAGTGCATCAGATATCTGATCAGCAACTTTGTCCGGATGGCCCTCAGAAACAGATTCTGAAGTAAAAATATAAGACATAGTAAATTATTTTAAAACGGTATAAATTTAAAAATTCAAATTTACACAAGGATTTAATTAATCCAAATTATTTCACAAATCTAAGCAGAATACTATCTTTGCATAAAGCAGTAAAATTAAAAAAAATGGCTAAAACACAGGAAACAGAAGTAAATCGCCTCAATGTAATTGGGGAAGGAACCACCCTCAACGGGGATATCAAATCTGACGGCGATGTCAGAATTGATGGTTCTATTACAGGAAACATCACCCTTGAAGGTAAGCTGGTTATTGGTAAAAACGGCACCATAAACGGCGAAATACGTTGTAAAAACAGTGAAGTAAATGGAACTGTAGAAGGCAAACTGTTTGTCAGCGAATTACTCAACCTTAAGTCTACCGCTGTCATTAAGGGTGATATTAAAACCAGCAAGCTTGCCATTGAGCCAAATGCTGTATTTACCGGCACCTGCAACATGGATGGCGGTCAAAGTGTTAGCACAGTGAAAGATGGAAAATCCAGAAAACAATAAAAAGACTGATCCGTTAAAATCCTACGCCCGTTTTTCGGGCATTGTTTTCGAAATGCTTGTCATTATTGGCGGAGGTACCTGGGGAGGCCATGCACTGGATCAATCACGGGATGGTGATTTCCCCCTTTTTACTGTTATTTTCTCTCTGCTGGCTGTCGGTATTGCGCTTTACCTGGTAATAAAACAGGTGATAAATTTAAATAAATGAAAAACAAAAGCATCAGCATAAAATTCTGGCTAAACATCAGCATTCTTGCACTGATTATACTGGCTCTGGAGTTTTTATCCGCATGGCTGATTTATGACAGCCTCCCTGAACCTCGTGAAATCATTGGCAATGCATTTCTATATGGCCTTACCGGGCTGTCCTTTAGCGTGTTCCTCAAATTCAAAAACAAGCACCCCGATTATGCCGGCTTTATTTTCGGCGGCCTCAGCATGGCTAAAATGCTACTTGCTGTAGTTTTTCTTTTACCTGTGTTGTTAAACAGTCATGTTAAAGAACTGTATTTTGTCATACAGTTTTTGATAATTTATGTTTTATATTTGTTCTATGAATCGTACGTTCTCATAAAAATGATGCAATCTGAGGGTTGATTTACGAATAGCAATGCAATCCCATATTTTTTTTATTTGATTTTTTTTTAGCACTTTTGATGAATGATGAGTTGGAGTTATAAAATAGCATTTTTTCTGGCATTACTACTTACACCTGCCTTTGTAATGGCTGAAGAAGAGCCAATTGAAGACATCCATGTTGATGATGAGGAGTTTGACGTTACCGAAATGGTATTTGACCATATTATGGATAGTCACTCCTGGCATATCCTTGATTATACAGATAATTCCGGTCACAAACATCCGGTAAGCATACCGCTTCCGGTGATTCTTTATCACAATGGAGATTTGGACGTGTTTATGTCATCAGCGTTTGACCATGGTCATGCAACAGTTAAGAAAGGCGATAAATATTATTTTCTCCATGAAGGTGACATTTACCTTACTGATGCAGACGGCAATCTCCATCATAAAACAAATGAAGAAACAGGAAAAACTGTAATCACCAACGAAAAACCACTGGATCTTTCCATAACCAAAAATGCTGCAGCCATGATTATATCAGCATTATTTTTGATGCTGATTTTTATACCGGTAGCCCGTGCTTACAAAAAAAGGCCAGGCAAACCAGCCGGGCTGCAAAGTTTTATGGAGCCCTTGTTTCTCTTTATCAGGGATGATATTGCCAAACCCAACATTGGTGAAAAATATGAGAAATACCTTCCCTATATAATGACAGTTTTCTTTTTCATTCTGATAAACAATCTGTTGGGTCTGGTACCTTTTTTCCCGGGAGGAGCTAATGTGACTGGGAACATTGCAGTTACCGGTACATTGGCAGCATTTACCCTTGTCATTACCAATGTAAGCGGATCCAAACAATACTGGAAGCATATATTTGCAACCCCCGGACTACCATTTTGGTTGTATCCGATTATGATACCTGTAGAACTGATTGGCATCATCACAAAACCCTTTGCCCTTATGGTACGTTTGTTTGCAAACATTACCGCAGGGCACATCATTGTGCTGAGCCTGGTTTCCCTGATATTTATTTTTAAAACGGCTCTGATGGGCTTCGTTTCTGTTCCCTTTGTTCTGTTTATGGACATACTGGAAATCCTCGTTGCTGTCATTCAGGCTTATATATTTGCATTGCTGTCGGCCCTGTTTATCGGACTGGCACTTGAAAATGATCACGATTAAGAACTTTATGTTTCATTTAAACTATATATTATGGTACAATTAGCAGCAATAGGTGCCGGTATTGCAGTGATAGGAGCTGCAATCGGTATCGGAAGAATTGGCGGCCAGGCAATGGATGCCATTGCACGTCAGCCAGAAGCAGCAGGCAAAATCCAGACAGCTATGATTATTTCAGCTGCCCTGATTGAGGGTGTTTCCCTCTTCGCTGTCGTAGTATCTTTGCTTGTCGCGTAAGTTTTTTTATGTTTTCCGCAGCGGTTGGCTGCGGAAAACATGTTTAACATTAAAAATACGCAAATTATGGATCTCATTACTCCAGGATTAGGATTGATCGTTTGGACAACGCTTGTCTTTTTGATTCTTCTTGTCGTGCTCGGAAAATTCGCATGGAAGCCAATCAACCAGGCCATCAACAAACGGAACGAATCCATTGATAAAGCCCTGAATCAGGCTGAAAAAGCCCGTGAGGATATTAAAAACCTGAAATCTGAACAGGACAAAATCATCAATGATGCTAAGCAAGAGCGTGATGGCATTCTTAAAGAAGCCAAAGACATGCGCGAAGAAATGGTTGCCAAAGCTAAGGAAGAAACCAACTTGATGGTGGATAAAATGAAAGCTGAAGCCAGGCATGATATTGACAATCAAAAACAACAGGCTCTTGGTGAAATTAAAGATCAGATGGCCGACTTGTCAATATCAATCGCTGAGCATTTGTTGAAAGAAGAACTCAAGGATAAGAAAAAACAAAACACATTGGTTGAACAGCTCCTTGACGATGTAAAACTAAATTAACTGCAGTGAAATTATGGATCAGAGCCGAATAGCTGTCAGATATGCACGCGCTGCCTTTGAACTTGCACAGGAGCAGAACAAACTCGATGTGCTGGTTGAAGATATGCGTCACCTGAATAAGCTGTTCAGTGATAACAGCGACCTGCTTCAGTTCTTTGACAATCCTGTAATTAAAAAATCAGAGAAGCTGAAAACAGTTAATAAGCTGTTCACTGACAATTTGAACGATTTCAGTGTGAATTTCATCCGGCTGATTGTTCAACACCACAGGGAAAAACAAATACAGGCAATATGCCGCCGTATTGACAGCCTCTATAAAACGCATAAAGGCATTCAGTCACTTGAAATTCGCTCTGCAGACAAACTGGATGACAAAAGCAGGAAAAAACTTTCTGAAAGCGTTAAATCCGCACTGGGAGCAAAAGAAATCGAACTCAAAGAAACCGTGGACAATGAACTTATCGGAGGCTTTGTCCTTCGCACGGATGATTTACAATACGACGCCAGCATAAAAACACAGCTGGATAAATTAAAACGACATTTTAAAGAAACATTACTTTGATTAAATCACGTTAAGATATGGCTCAGATTAACCCGGCAGAAGTATCAAAAATTTTGAAACAGCAACTCAGCGGACATGATGTTGACGCTGAACTGCAAGAAGTTGGAACCGTCCTGGAAGTTGGAGACGGCATTGCCCGACTGTATGGCTTAACCAAAGTACAGGCAAACGAACTGATTGAATTTGAAAACGGCGTGAAGGGCATCGTGCTTAATATTGAAGAAGACAATATCGGTGTTGTGTTGCTCGGTCCTTCTGAAGGCATTAAGGAAGGCGATTCAGCAAAACGCACCAAACGCATTTCTTCTATCAAAGTGGGTGAAAACATGATGGGCCGCGTTGTCAACACCCTTGGTGAACCCATCGACGGTAAAGGCCCGATTAAAGGAGAATCCTTTGACATGCCGCTTGAGCGTAAAGCTCCGGGGGTAATTTACAGACAGCCCGTGAATGAACCGCTGCAAACCGGTATAAAAGCCATTGACGCTATGACACCGATTGGCCGTGGCCAGCGAGAGCTCATCATTGGCGATCGCCAGACCGGTAAAACAGCCATTACCATTGATACCATCATCAATCAACGTGAAAATTACGAAAACGGCGAACCGGTATTCTGCATATACGTTGCTATCGGCCAGAAAGGCTCAACAGTAGCCAGCATTGCAGCTACGCTTGAAGAACATGGTGCTATGGATTACACATGTATCGTAGCAGCCAACGCTTCTGACCCTGCAGCGCTGCAGTATTATGCCCCGTATGCAGGTGCCGCTATTGGTGAATATTACCGTGATACAGGCCGTTCTGCCCTTATCGTTTATGATGATTTATCAAAGCAGGCTGTTTCATACCGTGAGGTATCGCTTCTGCTCAGGCGCCCGCCCGGCCGCGAAGCTTATCCGGGAGATGTATTCTACCTGCACTCCCGTTTGCTCGAAAGAGCCTCCAAGATCATTGAATCAGACGATATAGCCAAACAAATGAATGATGTCCCCGAACCCTTAAAAGACAAAGTAAAAGGTGGCGGTTCGCTGACAGCATTACCCATCATTGAAACCCAGGCAGGCGATGTTTCTGCTTACATTCCCACCAACGTTATTTCCATTACGGATGGCCAGATTTTCCTGGATTCTGACTTGTTCAACTCCGGTGTCAGGCCTGCAATTAACGTTGGTATATCTGTATCACGTGTAGGTGGTAACGCTCAGGTGAAAGCGATGAAAAAGGTTGCCAGCCCGCTGAAAACGGCACAGGCACAATTCCGTGAACTTGAGGCTTTTGCAAAATTCGGTTCTGATCTTGATAAAGCCACCCTCGCAACCATTGATGCTGGTCGCAAAAACGTTCAGATACTGAAGCAACCTCAGTATTCCCCAATGAAAGTGGCTGATCAGATTGCCATTATTTTTGCAGGTGTAAATAAAATGCTCAGAAATGTTCCGGAAGACAAGGTTAAAGATTTTGAAGAAGCCTTCCTGGAACACATGAACATGAAGCATAAAGATGTACTCAAGCAATTAGCAGAAGGGAAATACACAGATGAAATCAAAGAAACCCTGACTACCGTTGCTAAGGATATACGGACACAATTTGAAAAATAATTTTGAATGGCCAATTTAAAAGAAATACGAAGTCGAATCAGCTCCGTAAAATCAACGCGGCAAATTACCAGTGCCATGAAAATGGTATCGGCAGCCAAATTGCGGAAGGCTCAGAATCGTATTGAGCAGCTCAGGCCATACGCTGATCAACTAAAGCATATATTGTCTTATGTCGGTCAGAGCATGGCTGAAGACAAAGATTTTGTCTATTCCCGTCAACGCCCGGTAAAAAATGTCATGATTGTCATGATATCTTCAAACAAAGGCCTATGCGGGAGCTTTAATGCTAATGTTGTAAAGCGCACCATTAGTGAAATTCAGGATAGCTATCAGGATGCCAATGTTGATATTTTTGCTATTGGCAGCAAAGCTGCCGAGATATCAAAAAAACATAACTTTAACATTGTCAAAAAAGAAACTGAGATTTTTGATGAACTCAGCTTTGAAACGGCATCAGAAATTGCCGGTAACCTGATGCGGGATTTTGTCAATGAAAAATACGATAAAATTATCTGTATTTACAACAGCTTCGTTAATGCAGCAGCACAACGCTTAAAGGCTGAGCAGTTTTTACCTGTCGAAATTTCAGAAGAGGAGAAAGAAAGCTCAAATTATATTTTTGAGCCGGACAAGAGCACGATAACCCGGGATTTAATTCCCCGGTCGCTTAAAACGCAGTTTTTCAAAGCCTTGCTTGACTCCAATGCATCCGAACACGGGGCACGCATGACATCCATGCAGCAGGCAACAGACAATGCCACGGATCTGCTTGAAGATATCACCCTGCAATACAACAAGGCCCGTCAATCAGCAATTACCAATGAGATTCTGGAAATTGTCAGTGGTGCCAATGCATTAAAAGGTTAATAAGATTTGTTTTAATACATGGCCGTTGCGGAAAACTGCAGCGGCTTTTTTTTAGTCGGTAAGAGCCTGCGAAACATTGATAATGTGATCACCAATATTTTCAGACACAGAAACCATATCCAGAAACAACACACCCGCCTGATATCGGTATTCTTTCTTTTTGACATCATCAATGGTTGAATCTTTCAACGAATTTCTGCAATCGTTAATATTGTTTTCAAGATCATATGCCAGATTCATATCCACTCTTTTTCCTTCCAGCCCTGCATGCAGGTTTTTCTGCATATGATCAAATGCCGCATCAACACGATTGAATATGTCACTAATCTGATCCCGCAGTTCCGGGGTAAACCACACCCGGTTTTCTGATTTTCGTTTCAGGATGCGGCCAAGGTTATAACAGTTATCAGCAATGCTTTCAATATTATCACTGATTTTAAGCATGGAGCGGATTTTCCGGCTTGCGCTGATGGACAAATCGGTTTCAGATAGCTGACTCAGATAGTTTGCAATTTCAGCCTCATTCTCATCCATCTGGTTTTCCATAATCTCCAGCTCTTCAAAAAGATTTTGAATCTTTGTCGGGTTCGTTTCCTTAAACATGTGCCCAACAAGCCGATACATATCATAAGCCTGGTCAGTATAATTGTTGACTTCTTTGCGCACCTGAAGCATTGACATCTCCGAGGTAGAAAGTAAACCAGTGGTAATAAATTTCAGACCGGATTTTCTGCCTTTTCTTTCAGGAAATATGTTGTCGATTATTCTGACATAGGCTTTGATAAACCAAACCATAATCAGCACATTAATACCATTAAACAATGTATGAAAAACAGAAAGTCCAATCGGCACCACCAATATGTCCGTTGCAGGTGAACTCCCCTGAAGATGGGTTGCAATCCAGTCGCTGGCATCTACCAGGGATGAAAAGAATACACTGACAATAACAGCCCCCATAAGGTTAAAGACAAAATGAGCAAGTGCAGCCTTTCTGGCCTGAATATTTGCAACCAGGGCAGCTACATTTGCAGTAACCGTAGTGCCGATATTGCTTCCGATAATCATAGCGGCTCCCATCTCAAAACCAATCCAGCCATTGCCACACATAACAAGGATCAGAGCCAGCACTGCACTTGACGACTGTACAATAAGTGTAACAACAAGACCGGCAATGATAAACAACCACAGGTTGGCCAGGCCACTACCGGTATATTGCTTAAGAAATGCAAGCACTTCCGGATTGTTATGAATATCGGGGATGGCAATTTTTAAAAAATCCAGACCAAGAAATAGCAGAGAAAAACCAAAAAGTACTTCTCCCCATGAACGTAGGTTTTTTCGCCGCGAAAACAATAAGGGAAAACTTACGGCAATAAGAGGCAGGCACAAGCTTCCAATTTCAATTTTAAAACCCAGAAGGGTAATTATCCATGTGGTAATGGTCGTTCCGATATTAGCTCCCAGAATAAGGGATATGCTCTCAGTAAGACTAAGCAAGCCCGCATTCACAAAGGAGATAAACATAACCGTACTGGCTGAGGAAGACTGAATAACTGCAGTAATCAACAATCCCGATAAAATGCCGGTGAAATAGTTCTTAGTCATCTTGCGCAAAACACGACGCAAGCGCTCACCCGCAACTTTCTGCATGGCTTCACTAAGCAGACGCATGCCATACAGGAAAATCACAATGGCTCCCAGCATTTTCAATATGTGCAACAAACCAAAATCCATACTCGTCCGGATGACTTGCAATGATACACAAGTTGTTGCTGATAAAACATACATTCAGGTTAAGAAAATGTAAAGTCGCATAAATGAAACAACGCCAGAATTAACGTTAAGTTAACACATCGCGTTATCTATAATTTTAAGTTTGCTACACAACATAAACGATAGCAATGGATATTTTTCTGATTATTGTAATTGTGCTTTTTGCCCTGGCTATCACCGACCTGGTGGTAGGTGTCAGCAACGATGCTGTTAACTTTCTCAACTCAGCAATTGGAGCACGTGCAGCCCGTTTTAGAAATCTGATGATTATTACTACCATCGGAATTATCCTGGGAGCAATTTTGTCCGGAGGCATGATGGAAGTTGCACGAAAAGGGATTTTTCATCCTGAAAATTTCTTTTTTGATGAGATCATGATCATGTTTCTGGCCGTGATGCTAACCGACATCATATTGCTGGATACATTCAACTCACTAGGTTTACCTACATCAACCACAGTATCCATTGTCTTTGAATTACTTGGTGCCGCGGTGGGCATGTCAATCATCAAAATTTCAGGCAATCCGGATTCCCTGTCAATGGGGGAATACATTAATACGGACAAAGCCCTGGCCATCATTATGGGGATTTTGCTGTCCGTGTTTATTGCATTTAGTGTTGGTGCGTTAATTCAATACCTTTCACGGCTCTTGTTTTCATTCAATTTTGAAAAACGCATGAAGTATTTTGGTGGGGTTTTTGGTGGATTGGCCATTACCGCCATTACCTATTTCATGCTCATCAAAGGGGTAAAAAACGCACCCTTTATGACTGATGAACTAAAGCACAGCATTACTTCCAATTCCATGCTCATCATAGGCATAAGCTTTGTTTTCTGGACTGTCCTTATGCAGATTCTGCACATGGCATTTCGCGTCAACATTTTGCGTGTTATTGTACTGATCGGCACCATGGCTCTGGCCATGGCCTTTGCCAGCAACGACCTGGTAAACTTCATCGGTGTACCAATTGCCGGTCTGGATTCTTACATCAATTTCACGAATTCCGGCAATGCGGATCCTTCCGGCTTTGCCATGACAAGTTTATCAAAAGCAGTGGAGACAAAAACCTACCTGCTTATTATCGCTGGCATCATCATGGCAATCACTCTTTGGTTTTCCCGTAAGGCGCGCTCTGTTGTGAAAACGTCCGTAGACCTTTCTCGTCAGGATGAGGGTGATGAGCGTTTTGGCTCTTCATCTTTCGCTCGCTTTATCGTACGTGGCAGTGTAAAACTTTCCAAAGGCACGGAAAAGATTCTGCCCAAAGGGATAAAACGGCGAATGAAAAAACAGTTTAAACCCAATAAAGAACTGGAAAATCTCCCGGCAAAGGATCGCCCGGCCTTTGACATGCTCAGAGCGGCTGTAAACTTATTTGTTGCCAGTATTCTTATTTCCATCGGTACATCCCTGAAACTTCCCCTGTCAACAACATACGTTACTTTTATGGTGGCTATGGGTACATCTCTGGCTGACAATGCCTGGGGCAGAGAAAGCGCAGTGTACCGAATCACCGGTGTATTATCCGTTATCGGAGGATGGTTTCTGACTGCCCTGAGTGCTTTCACTGTTGCTTTTGTTATGGTAACTATTCTCCATTTTGGTGGCATTATTGGCCTGATAATACTCATACTTCTGGCTGCCTTCTTTATTTACAAAACCTACATGAAGCATAAGTCCAAAGAAGCAGAACGGGCAAAAGAAGCTGATCTATACAAAGGTGAAAGAAGTTTTCTGGAAATTTGCCGCGATAATGTTTCCTTCAACATTTCAAACATGGAAATGGAATTTGAAGCCAACATGACCGGACTTATCAACAATGACAGAAAAACTCTAAAGAAAAACCTCAAGCGAATCAAGAAAACCAGCAAGGACACGAAATCCCTTAAAAACGATTTATTCAAAACCATACAAAAACTTGATCAGGAACAAATCAACACGGGAATGTATTATGTCCAGGTACTCGACTATCTTAGAGAAGCGGCTCACAGTCTGACATACATAGGTGAACCTTCACTCACCCATGTTGAGAACAAACACAAAGAGTTATCCAAGGCTCAGATCAAGGCACTGCAACGCTTGGTACAAACCTATATTCCTATTCATCAGGCGTGCAGGGAAATGATCATGAAAGGAGATTTCACAGCCGTTAATCATGTTAAAGAACAACAGGAATATTTGTTCAACCTGCTGGATGAACTTAAAAAGGATCAGCTTAAACGCATCAAAAAGAAAAAAGACGGGACAAAAGCCAGTGTCTTATTCATCAACCTCTTGCAGGAAACCAAACTTTTATCCATCAGTATTGTCAATACCTTAAAATCCTACAGGGATTTTAGAGAATTGAAATAGCGGGCTAATATTTGATGCATGCGGCATTAATCTGCAGATAATTTATTATCTTTCGGTGGAAAACACGCCATAAACCGAGGCTATATTGGCAACATTATGAAAGAAATCAGACATTACAAGCGTAAAATACTCATAACCGGAGGCGCTGGTTTTATCGGGAGTGCAACAGCACATAAGCTAATTGAAGACAAGAATAATTACGTGGTTGCCGTGGATGATTTCAGCACGGGGCATCCTGACAAACTTCCGAAAAATTCTGAAAATTTCAAATTCATTAAATGCGATGCCAACAATTACCGCGATATGCTGGAAATCATGCTGGCATTTCACTTTGATTACGTTTTCCATTATGCTGCTGTTGTTGGTGTTAAACGCACCCAGGAAAACCCGACAAAGGTGTTAAATGACATCAGCGGAATCGAAAACATTTTATCCATAGCCAAGAACATCGGCGTTAAACGGGTATTTTTTGCCTCATCATCAGAAGTATACGGCGAACCCGTGGAAATTCCTCAAAACGTTTATACAACACCCCTCAACTCAAGGCTGCCTTATGCCATCGTTAAAAACCTTGGCGAAGCCTACCTGAGGTCGTATCAAAAAGAATACGGACTGGATTTTACCATTTTCAGGTTTTTCAACACATTTGGTCCCATGCAAAGTCGTGATTTCGTTATCACACGTTTTCTGACACTTGCTTTGAAGAACAAAGACATAACCATCTATGGAGACGGCAGCCAGACACGAACATTTTGTTACATAAAGGATAACGTGGATGCATGTGTGAAAATCGCTTATGAAGACAGATTGGTCAATGATGTAATCAACATCGGACAGTCCCGTGAAACAAGCATTAAAGAGCTTGCTGAAATCATCATCAAACTAACCGGCTCTTCATCAAAACTTGTATATATGCCTCCGCTTGAGGATGGCGACATGAAACGCCGTTGTCCGGATAACAGTACCATGCAAAAAATTCTGGGTAAAGAACTGACATCCCTGGAAGATGGTATACAAATGATACTCGATGAAGGGCTTTTTGAATTAAATCACAATTATTGCGATGAATAATTTTAATGACCTTCAAAAACTGGTTGAAAATCAAATCAACACCCTCAATTTTGATCTGGAACCGGACAATTTATACAAACCCATAGAATATAGCCTTTCCAGCGGCGGCAAACGCATCAGGCCGGTACTTGCTCTTATGGCATATGAACTGTACCGTTATGATGTTGAAGAAGCTGTAAAACCCGCCACCGGTCTTGAGGTTTTTCATAATTTCACCCTTCTGCATGATGATATTATGGACAAATCGGACATGCGTCGCGGCAAACCAAGTGTCCACAAAAAATATAACCTTGACATTGCTTTGCTTTCAGGCGATGCCATGTCAATCCTTGCCACATCCTTAATCAATCAGGCACCACGAAATCAGCAAAAAATAATGCAGGCATTTACCCGTGCTGCTCTCGACGTGTGTGAAGGTCAGCAATACGATATGGATTTTGAATCCAGAGAATTCATTTCCGAAGATGATTACCTGAAAATGATTAGCTTAAAAACCAGCGCTCTGCTGGCTG
The DNA here is from genome assembly GCA_964418565.1 of uncultured Bacteroidales bacterium. Lineage (GTDB taxonomy): Bacteria > Bacteroidota > Bacteroidia > Bacteroidales > ML635J-15 > JAQIBY01. The sequence continues at coordinate 65,757 of CAYQMB010000001.1, forward strand.
TTAGTTTAAAAACAGGCGGTCTGATGGCTGACGCCCCTTATCAGGACATCGATGCTCTGTATAAAATGGGATTGTCCCTGGGACTGGGATTTCAGTTGCAGGATGACTGGCTTGACTGCTTTGGCAACCAGGCAAAATTTGGTAAACCAATTGGCAAGGACATCCTTAACCAAAAGAAAACACTCCTCTGGATTGAAGCTCATGAAAAAGCAGAAGAAACGGATAAAAAACGGATGCAGAATATCATCAAAGATACATCACTAAATAATGAGAAAAAAGTGGATACCGTGCTGGGCATATACAATAAACTTGGCATTCCTGAACAAACCAGGAACACCATCAGCTCCTGCTTTGATGAAGCAGAATCCTACCTCAGCAAACTAAGTGTTGCTGACACAAAAAAAACCATATTACGTGATTTTATCCGTTACATAAAAAACAGAACATATTAAAATTACTGCGGATCGTCAATTATATGTTTTAGGACAACAGAAATCATGATAATATTTTTTACATTTGTGATGTAGCTTAATTAAAAAATGAAAAAGAAGATGGCTAAACTTACAGGTGAAATTTCTCAGGTCATTGGTCCGGTTGTGGATGTTATATTTAAATCCGATGACAACAAGTTACCCGACATTTACGACTCCCTTGAAATAGAAAGAGAAAATGGAGAAACCCTCGTACTGGAGTGTCAACAGCATATTGGTGAAAATACCATTCGTGCCATAGCAATGGACTCAACCGACGGATTGTACAGGGGAATAAAAGTCAATGCTACAGGTAATCCCATCAAAATTCCCATCGGTGACCAGGTAAAAGGTCGTCTGATGAATGTCGTTGGAAATGCCATTGACGGACTGGAGCAGGTAGATAACAAGGACGGTTATCCCATACACAGGGAGGCTCCAAAATTTGAAGACCTATCCACCTCAACGGAAGTTTTCTATACAGGCATTAAAGTTATCGACCTCATTGAACCTTATGCCAAAGGCGGTAAAATCGGCCTCTTTGGGGGTGCCGGTGTTGGTAAAACCGTTCTGATACAGGAACTGATTAACAACATCGCCATCGGTTATGAAGGTGTCTCTGTTTTTGCAGGCGTAGGAGAACGTACCCGTGAAGGAAATGATTTGTTGCGCGAAATGATTGAAGCCGGTATTGTAAATTACGGCGAAAATTTCAAGAAATCCATGGATAAAGGCGGCTGGGATTTATCCGACGTTAAATCCACAGACCTCAAAGAGTCCAAACTGTCAATGGTCTTTGGTCAGATGAACGAACCACCGGGAGCACGTGCCCGTGTAGCCCTTTCCGGTTTAACACTGGCCGAATCTTTCCGCGACGGAGACAAAGACAGCGAACAGGGAAAAGATATTCTCTTTTTTGTGGATAATATTTTCCGCTTCACACAGGCCGGCTCTGAAGTTTCAGCCCTGCTTGGTCGTATGCCCTCTGCTGTGGGTTATCAGCCTACCCTGGCTTCGGAAATGGGTGAGTTGCAGGAGCGCATTACATCGACAAAACACGGTTCTATTACATCCGTTCAGGCCATTTATGTGCCCGCAGATGACCTTACCGACCCTGCACCGGCTACCACATTCTCTCACCTGGATGCAACAACTGTACTGAGCCGTAAAATATCTGAGCTTGGTATCTACCCTGCCGTTGATCCGCTGGACTCATCATCCCGAATCCTTACACCGGATATCGTTGGACAGGAACACTATAATACAGCACAGGAAGTTATCCAGATTTTACAACGAAACAAGGAACTTCAGGATATCATTGCTATTCTTGGTATGGATGAATTGTCGGAAGAAGACAAACTCGTTGTCCACCGTGCAAGAAGGATTCAGCGCTTCCTTTCACAACCATTCCATGTGGCAGAAGCATTTACCGGACTTAAAGGAGAATTTGTTAAAATTGAAGATACCATCAAGGGCTTTAAAATGATCCTTTCCGGCCAGGTGGACAAATATCCCGAATCAGCATTCCTGTTGGTAGGTACCATTGACCAGGCCATTGAAAAAGGTGAAAAAATGCTCGCTGAAGAAGAAAACGATTAAGGCTTATGTTGAATATTGAAATCATATCACCGGAAAAATCCCTTTTTGAGGGAGAGTGTGAAATGGTACAGGTTCCAGGTGCAAAAGGATCTTTCCAGATACTGAACATGCACGCACCCATTATTTCAACACTTGTTAAAGGAAATATAAGGATAAGAACCAGCGGCACCAAACAAGTAAAATCCTGGGAAATTGATAGCGGCGTTGTCGAATGTCATGATAATAAAATCATCATTCTTGTTGAGGCAGCCGCCTGAGCTTTATAAGATTATATACCATAAAAAAACCCGCTGTAATTAAACAACGGGTTTTTTTATGGCATTTTATTGTTGCAATTACTTTATAATCAGCTTCTGGGTATCCATAATTTCTCCATCTATTGAGTACTGGTATAAATATGTACCACTTTCCAACTGGTTAACAGGAATGCTTAATGTTCCGGTTCCTTCTCTGTTATAATCAAACACGCGTTTTCCCAGCATATCATACATCTCAATATCCAGAGTTGACCCCGGACTCAAATTATAATCAACACGGGCATTGCTACTCGCCGGATTGGGATACAGATCACTGACAATAACCCCTTTCACCGGGTCTTCAACCGATGCAGATGCATCATAAACCACAGTAAACGATACAGCATCCAGTGTATCATCAACGTTAAATAATTTATAATCTATCGTCGCTACTCCCGGGTTGCCGTCAGGATTATATTCAACATAAAAACCACTTAACTCATCATTTGCGGGCACATCAAATTCCGGTGACAAATCTATATTAGGCATAAGACATGTTCCTGACACACAAATTGAGTTAACCGAACCGTCCACAACGTCTGCATTTACACGCTCTAATCTGGCTGTAATATCCTTGGTATCGTTGTTTTTTACGAGAAATTCCAAGACCATCATGTTTTCTGTATCTCCGGTAAGGGAGATATTGCTTTCCAGCTCCTGTGATCCATCAGCCGTTAACAATTGAAGGTTTTGACCAAATGCAAGTGCAGTAATAAAAAATGTTCCTAAAAAAAGTAATGTCTGTTTCATATTCTTTTAATTAATCATTCGTTTGACTGCAATGATAATCAAAAAATCAATGTAAGATTATTTTTTCATACCTGTCCCCCGTTTTTTTTGGCCAGGCAAATCATCCACTCACTGAAAGCTTACCTTGTCAGAAAGCAATCTAAAATGCTTATATTTACACTGAATAGATAATTTTCACACACTTTCCTATAATATAATAATTCTACAGTATTATATTTTGACCTCACATGGAACTTAATCTTATCTTGCATGCTTTAACCAAAAAGCTTATGTGTTTATGAAACGATCTTTACTTCTGATTGGTTTGCTTTGCCTTACACTTCTCACCTTCGGCCAAAGCAAAAAAAGCAGTTTAACCTGCACTCAACCTTCTCAAACAACCAAAAGCACTGCCTCCGAATGGGCTCAGGTTGTAGATTTTACCTCCACCGACATTGATGGCGTTCAGCATCACCTTCAATCCTATCTGGATGCCGGCAAAAATGTTATTGTGGATTTATCCGCCACCTGGTGCGGCCCGTGCTGGTCTCTCCACCAAACCGGTGTATTTGAGGATCTGTATAATAACTACGGCCCTGCAGGCACTGATGAACTTGTTGTCTTGTGGGTTGAAATTGATGAATCAACAACCCTGGCCGATATTGAAGGTACAGGATCAAACACTCAGGGTGACTGGACAAATGGAGGAGACTTCCCTGTGCCTATTATAAATGATGGGAGTATCAGCTCAAGTTTCTCAGAACTATACGAAGGCCTTGTACCAACTGTATTTATGGTATGTCCCTCTGGCATGTACAAAGATATCACAGATGAAGCATGGACAAGCGCCAGTGCCGTTTACAGCACCATATCAACCTGTCCTGATAACAACAACGATATGGAAATGACCAACGTGTCTACCACAAGCCCTGCTACTGGTTGTGCGCTCGGTACTGAAGAAAATGTTGTAGTTGAACTGACAAACATTGGCCTTGATGCAGTAACTGATGTAGAGGTTTCATATAGCATTAATGGCGGTACCCTTGTTACAGAAACTGCTCCCGGACCTGTTCCTGCAACTGGTACGTACACTTACACCTTTACTCAAACCGAAGATCTCTCCGCCATCGGTACATATGAAATTGAAGCAACCGTTAACTGGCCCGAAGATACAGAATCAGCTAACAATACCAACACCGGCGTTGCTATATCAGGTGACAGCGAGCTTACTGTTGATCTGACCCTGGATAACTACCCGGGTGAAACAAGCTGGGATATCGTTGATAACACAACCGGAGGTATTATTGCAGAATCACCGGTATATGAAAATGGCGGCTCAAGCCACAGCCAGACTTTCTGTATCCTTAGCTCAAGCTGCTATACTTTTACCATTTATGACGAATACGGCGATGGTATCTGCTGTAGCTATGGCGATGGTTCATACACCCTTACAGTGGATGGAACAGAAATAGCTACCGGTGGTGATTTTAATGAATCAGAATCCGTAAGTGTTGATGCACAAACGCCGGGTCTTTCAGACATAACATTCTGTACAGGCGAAACCATTGACTGGGATACAAGCGCTGACGGAACATTCTCGCTTTTACCCGCAGACATTGACAACAGCACAACCGGGGACCATAGCGTAACCTATACCATCAACGAAGGTGGTACATGCGAAGCCTCTGAAACCTTTACCGTTTCAGTTGTTGACAATACACTTGACATCACCCCTGAAGATATTACTGTCTGCCAGGGTGAAAGCATCAATTTCCCTGCAGGTTCCGGTACGTTTTCACCTGCAACAGTTGACAATACTATTGCGGCAACAACTACGGTTACATATACCATCAACGAAGGTTTGAGCTGCGAAAACTCTGCAACCTTTGATGTTACTGTAAATCCCCTGCCCTCCATTGACATTGCATGCGAAAATCAGGAATATTGCATCAACGATGACATTACGCTCCCATCAGGATCGGGAACATTTGATCCCGCCAGTATTGACAATACCGCAGGAGGTACAACAAGCGTTACTTACACAACCACCACATCTGCTGATGGCTGTGTTAACACCTGCGATTTCGATGTTACCGTTTACGATAACACCATTGATATCACCGCCGAAGACATGACTGTTTGTGAAGGCGAAGCAATAGACTTCCCTTCCGGTAGTGGAATTTATGATCCTTCCACCGTTGACAACAGCACTGCCGGCACAACAACTGTCACCTATTACATGGCTCAGGGCACCGATTGCGAAAACAGCCTTAGCTTTGATGTCACTGTACTTGAGGCACCGGATGCCACCATCTCACAGGATGGATATGAGCTTTCTACCAGTGCTTCCGGTGATCTTCAGTGGTATATGAATGGCGATCCCATTGATGGTGCAACCGAATCAACTTATACCTGTACCGAAGACGGAGATTATTATGTGATCGCTACAGACACCAGCGGATGCACCGATCAGTCCAATACCATCACCGTAAGCGGAACAGATGTTGAAACCCATAACCTGATTGATTTCAGCATCTATCCAAATCCCGCTGAAGGCCGTATTTATATTGACGTTCCGGAAAATACCGTAAACCTGACAATTTACGACATTACCGGCAAAGCCATGCTTAAAAAATCTGATTTCAGCACTGGCACCATCGATATTTCCGCATTCACATCAGGTGTGTATCTCATCGAAATTGAAAAAGATGAACTCACAGGCATTAAAAAGCTTCTGATTAAATAATTTATCACTACTGAAAGGCCGGCAATGCCGGCCTTTCCTTTGTTCATTGCCAAATTGGTTTGATTTTTAATATTTTGGTGTAATATTTGTTTAACCAAAAACAAAACAAACATTTTTATCATGAAACATTTGATTTTGATCATCAGCTTTCTGGGACTTGGATTAACACTTAACGCTCAAAATGTTGCCAATGTGCAACTTAAAACCCTGGAAAGACAAACCGTGCAGTCTCACGATGTAATTCAAAATGAAGACGGACCCGTATTGTTGTGTTTCTTCGCAACCTGGTGTAAACCCTGTATCAAAGAACTTAACGCTTACAATGAATTGTATCCCGACTGGGAGGAAGAAACCGGTGTTAAGATTATTCTGATATCCATAGATAACGCCAGAAGTATGCATCGTGTAGCTCCATTTGTTAACGGTAAAGGATGGGAGTTTGATGTATATGTAGATGCAAATTCAGATCTCAAACGCGCCATGAATGTAGTAAATGTCCCGCATACCTTTTTACTGGATCAGGATGGCGAAGTGGTCTGGCAACACACCTCATACATGGAAGGTGACGAGGATAAAGTATACAATGAGATTCAGTCACTTACCAACAGTTCAGAAACAGAATAGCTTAACTGATGTGGCTTAAACAATTTATCATGAAATATTTACGGTATCTGCCATTTCTCCTGGTACTGCTTAGTATAAAGTCATATGCTCAGGAAGGCAGAATAACAGGAAATTTTCAGGGTGACTTTCAGTACTATCTTTCTGATTCCACCATCAATGCAGTGGCACCCGATGAACAACTGCTATTAAACTCTTACGCCAATTTTACCTACACCAAAGGCAATTTTAGTGCCGGACTCCGCTACGAAGGCTATCTCAACACGCTGGCTGGATTCCCCGGCGAAGACGGACGTAATGATGGAGTAGGGATACCTCACCGTTGGGCAATGTTTTCAAAAGACGGATTTGAAATCACCGCCGGTAATTTTTATGAACAGTTTGGTAACGGACTGGCATTGCGGACATACGAAGAAAAAACCCTTGGTATTGACAACTCCCTGGATGGCATTCGTGTAAATTACAACCCGATGTTTGGAGTTAACCTGACTGGCCTGGTGGGAAAACAACGCTATTACTTCGATTATGGTCCCGGTATTGTGCGTGGTTTTGATGCAGAAATCGGAATCAACGATATCATTCCCACATTAATGGAAAAACGCCTGCGATTTACCCTCGGTGGAAGCTTTGTCAGCAAGTTTCAGGAAGATAATGACCCGGTGTATGTTTTGCCCGAAAATGTGGCTACCAGCGCCGCACGGCTCAACATCAATTACGGATTGCTGAACCTGGCAACAGAATACGCCTACAAAATCAATGACCCCAGTCAGGAAAACAATTACATATACCGGCCGGGACAGGCATTCCTTACTACAGCAACCTATTCTCAAAGCGGACTTGGTGTATTTTTAACAACCAAATGGGTAGACAACATGGGATTCCGCAGTGATCGCAATGCAACCCTGACAGACCTCAACATCAACCAATTGCCCGAAATCACTAAAAATCACACATATACCTTGTCAGCCTATTATCCATACGCAACCCAACCAAATGGTGAATGGGGAGCTCAGGCAGAACTTTTTTACAAGTTTAAGCGAAAATCAACTCTCGGTGGAAAATACGGAACCATGATTGCATTGAATTATACCAGAGTTCACGATATCAGCCGTCAGCAAATTACTGATACCATTCCTGTTGGAGCACGTGGAACAGATGGATATAATACCAGCTTTTTCAGCGTCGGCGATGAGCTTTTCTTTCAGGATGTCAATGTTGAGTTGACTAAAAAACTATCCAAATCGTTTAAAATGGTGCTGACCTATCAAAATCTGATTGTCAACAATGAGGTGCTCAAACAATCGGATTTCCACGATATGATTTATGCCAATGTGGCCATTGCCGACCTTACTTATAAATTCAATTCCAGTCGAAGCCTCCGCGGCGAGTTTCAGACTATGTTCACTGAACAGGATAAAGGAGACTGGGCGATGGGACTGCTTGAATTCAGCATCCCGCATTTCTTTTTTAGCGTAATGGACAACTGGAATTATGGCAATCCCGACAAGGATAAACGCTTTCATTATTACACTGCCAGCCTTGGATACATTAAAGGTGGCAATCGCATTCAGCTTTCATATGGCAAACAACGACAAGGCGTGATGTGCGTAGGCGGTGTATGTCGTACCGTACCTGCATCGAATGGCCTGATGTTATCCATTTCAAGTACATTTTAATCCGTTTTAGTTATGAAACAACTCCTAACATACATAAGCATATTGATTGTTACAGGCGCTTTATTTCAGGCCTGTGATGTGGTTGAAGAACCCTATGTGGAAGAAAACGCCAGCGTATGGAACGGACGTAAAATTCTTATTCTGGATTTTACCGGACACCATTGCCCAAACTGTCCCGAAGGACACCGGACCCTTGAGGAACTCCAAAATTCCTTTGGTGAGGCTGTTGTACCTGTAGCCATACATGCCACCTATTTTGCCCGTTTCCAGAATGACACTACTGAACCATTTTATTACGATTTCACCTGCCCGGCAGGCATTGAACTGGGAGGTAACACTCAGGGTGAACCCGGCTATTTCAGCATTTTCGGACTGCCGGTGGCGGCTGTAAATACCCTTGATCCGGATGAAACAACCAACCCGGGCGAGTGGGGTGGCATCATTTCCGGCATCCTTGGAAAATATCCTGAGTTTACCATCAGCATTGACAATGATTATAATGCCGGTGACAACATTCTGAATACCGAAGTTGAAACTGAAGTTGAAGTAGCTTCAGTACGTAATCTGCGAGTTGCTGTTTACCTCACAGAATCGCATATCATCAACTGGCAGGAAGATGATGCAGCGGAGGAATCACCTGTTCCCGATTATCAGCACAACCATGTCCTCAGAGCAGGAATGAACGGTACGTTTGGTGAAGATGTCAACACAGGAAATACAGCGATTACCCCCGGTGACCTGATGACAGTAACCTGTTCACAGGAGATGGGAAGCGAATGGCAGGCTGAAAACTGTCACGTCGTTGCTTTCATTTATGATACCGACACTTACGAAGTACTACAGGCTGAAACAAGCCCCTTGATTCAGAAATAATCAAACTTCAAAACGTTTTTTATAAGCCGGATGTTTGTCCGGCTTTTTTTTATGCGTTGTAAACTAAAAGAGTTTCCCTGCTTAAAAATTCGTTCTGATACTGCAATTTTTTTATCTTCACGGTATGATAAAAAAAGCACGCATCATTCTCGCTTTGTTGATTGCATTTAGCCTGAACACAAGTGCTCAGACATTCAACGCAGGCATCTGTGCCGGCCCTGTTGTAACACAGTATAACGGCGATAATGTTGGCGGATACAGTAAAATAGGTCCCAAGGCCGGCATTTTTGTGCATCGTGATATGCCCGGCAAGCTTAATTATCAGATTGATATGATTTTTGTTCAAAAAGGCAGCAAATACGAAAACACTGAAGCCGTTGATTATTACAACCTTCGTCTTCGTTACCTGGAATTACCGATCACCTTTCAGTACATAACAGACTTCCTTGAAATCCCCGGTCTGTTTCGGCTGCAATTGCCCAATGATATAGGCCTGGAGCTTGGTCTTGGCGCAGCATATCTGCTGGAAGCAAAAGAAGACGACGATGGTGGTGGCTGGTTGAATGAACCTGTAAAACCTTTTAAACCATACGATATCACAGCACATGCCGGATTGTCCTGGTATTTTAATGAAAGTTGGTGGGTAAATTTCCGGTACAGCTACAGCATACTGCCTATACGAGAGCACCCCGGCGGACAAACATGGTTTATGGATCTGGGGCAATACAACAATGTGCTGCACTTCACTGTTTATTATGCATTCTGATATGTCAAAACGCATAGTCATAGCCATAACAGGTGCCAGCGGCAGCATATATGCCAAACGGCTGATTGAAAAACTTGAGCATGTGGATAATCCACCACAGCTTGCAATTATTATGTCAAGTGTAGCGCGCGAGGTATGGAAAACAGAGCTTGACAGCAAGCCTGTTTTCAATCACAAACAATATGAACCCGATGATTTTATGGCACCATTTGCATCCGGATCATCCGTGTGGGACAGCATGATTGTTGTACCATGTACCATGGGGAGCCTGGGGAAAATTGCAAATGGCATTGCCGACAACCTGATTACCCGTGCTGCCGATGTGTTTTTAAAGGAACGAAAACAATTGATTCTTGTGCCCAGAGAAACACCCTTTAATCATATCCATCTGGAAAATATGCGCCAGCTTAACCTTGCCGGGGCACTGATTATGCCTGCATCTCCCTCGTTTTACTCCCGGCCGCAAAGTATTGATGAGCTTGCAGACAGCCTGGTTCACCGAATGATGGATCATCTCGGCTATCCGCCCCCGTCAGCTTACCGGTGGTAAAGTCACCCGTCTACAGTTCCGATGCTGGCAATGCTGACCTTTACATCCGGAACCTTTAGTAAAACCTGAGCACAGGCTTCAATGGTTGCTCCGGTAGTGATCACATCATCCACAAGCAAGAGGTGTTTTCCGGTAAGTTCTTTTTCATCCCGTACGCTAAAAACCTCAGAAACATTTTCCCACCTGTCGTAACGCCCCTTTTTGGTTTGCGTTTTGGTAAACACATTGCGGTACAGATTATCACTGCTTACAGGTACATCCATTACCTCCGATATGCCTTCAGCTATCCGCTCTGCCTGGTTGTAACCACGAATTTTCTGCTTGTCGGGATGCAGAGGCACAGGCACAATGAAATCAAGGTTTTGAAACGGTTTTGAATTGTTCAGCTCCCCACCAAGTTCACGTCCCAGAAATACACCAATATCCGGCCGATTCTGATATTTTAGTTTGTGAATCAGTTTACGGTACGGACTGCCTTTTATAAAGTGCATGAGCGCAGTAGCCTGTTCAATCTGAACCCTGCCCCAAAAGACCTGTGCCAGGTCGTTTTCCGGATCAGAATGAAATGCAGTGCGGGGCAATTTTACCAGACAACTCGTACACAGGATTTCCTCCTGGTGCAAAAGGCTCTTTCCACAGGCATCGCAAATTTTTGGATAAAATAGGTACCAGAAATCCCGCCAGTATGTTACCAATCTGGTTTTCATATGAATATAAAAATACAAAAAGCCCGCGAAAATCCAAAACGCCTATTTGGTAAGCTCCTGGAAAACCTCCTCAAGGCTTTTGTTTTTCAAATTCATGGAAAGTACGGTTAGCTTATTTTTTACGGCATACTGAAACAGGAGCGGGCGAACATCTTTATCAGATTTACTCTGAACAAGGTACTTATTATCACCCAGCCGCACAGCTTTAGTTACAGCTTTGATGTCCTTCAGATCGCTTGGTTTAACATTGGCATCAAATTCAACAATTACCGTACGGACATCGCTGGATTTATCGGACAAGGCTTCAGCTTTATCATCCGCCACCAGTTTTCCGTTATTGATGATAAGAACACGATCGCAAATGGCCTCAACTTCCTGCATTATATGGGTAGATAATATCACCGTTTTTTCCTTTCCAAGTCTGTTGATCAGCTCACGGATTTCCACAATCTGATTGGGATCCAGACCACTGGTAGGCTCATCAAGAATCAGAACTCTGGGGTCGTGAATGATAGCCTGGGCCAAACCAATACGCTGCTTGTATCCTTTGGACAAAGCTGATATTTTTTTGTTGATTTCTTTTTGCAGACCGGTCATTTCAATGATTTCATCAACCCGTTGTTTTTTATTTGCAATTTTATAAATTCCGGCAACATAATTCAGGTATTCGCGGGCAAACATATCCTCATACAACGGATTATTTTCAGGCAGGTATCCGATGATCCTCCGGATATCAAGTGACTGTTCACTCACATTCATTCCTTCAATCCAGGCAGACCCTTCAGTTGGTGGTATACTACCGGTTAAAATACGCATGGTAGTGGTTTTACCTGCACCGTTGGGACCAATAAATCCAACAATCCGTCCGGTTTCAACAGAAAAGCTCACATCATCCAGCGCTTTCTGATCACCATATACTTTTGTAAGTCCTTCAATCTTAATTGACATACGCTATTCTTTTATCCTTTGTGCAAATTTATTAATTCCACAATGAATTCTGTATCTTTATGCGAATTTATATCTACATATACGATGGAACTAAGGTATTGCATTGATCTGGCTAATTACGAACGCTTTCCATCCCGCATTGTCAGGGTGGGAGACATCCCCGTTGGTGGCACACATCCCGTAAGGTTACAATCCATGACAAATACCAATACCATGGATCTTAAAGCTACCACAGAACAGGCAAAACGCATTTTTGATGCAGGAGCAGATTTTGTAAGAATCACAACACCACGAATTAAAGAAGCTGAGTTTCTGAAAAAAATCAAGAATAGCCTGCATAAAGATGGCTATAAAAAGCCACTGATTGCTGATGTTCATTTCAATCCCAAAGCAGCAGAAACAGCCGCAAAAATTGTGGAAAAAGTCCGCATCAACCCCGGAAACTATGTGGACCCACGTGCAAAATTCCATAAAAAGGAAATCAGCACAGCAGAGTATGACCGCGAGCTGGAACGCATGCATGAACGCTTGCTTTCATTGATTGATATATGCAAGCAGGAAGGAACAGCCATCCGGATTGGAAGCAATTACGGCAGCTTATCAGACCGGATTATGAACCGGTATGGAAACACTCCCGAAGGTATGGTAGAAGCCGCAATGGAATTTTATCGCATATTTCGGGCCGAAAGTTTTGAAAACCTTATCCTGTCAATGAAAGCCAGCGACCCACGGGTAATGGTAGAGGCTTCACGCCTGCTCAATGCCAGAATGATACAAGAAGGCATCACCTTCCCTCAACACCTGGGTGTAACTGAAGCCGGTGAAGGCCGCGAAGGCAGAATGCGTTCCGCTATTGGTATTGGAGCTCTTTTAGCCGACGGCATTGGCGATACAATCCGTGTTTCGCTAACCGAGGCCCCGGAAAAAGAAATCCCCGTAGCCAAAAAACTGATCAACCGGTTTAAAAACATGACCCCCGGCGTTACACGCATGCCAATTTACCAACCCGAATACGACACCTTTAACGGCATAAACAGAGCAATGCTACCCGGGCTTTTCTCTAAACCGGCTATTGCCTGCGACATGCGAAAGCTTAATAGAATTGGCAAAGAACAGTTCGAAGCACTGAATTTTTCATACGATAAAAGCAGCGATAGCTGGAAAGCCGGTAAATTCAGCCCTGAAATAATCATCGTGACATCAGATAATTATCCCCCTCAAACCATTGAAAGTAAAATTCTGTGCCAAAACACGGAACCCCTGAAAGAATGGTGTAAAGACTCACTCGTTAATACTGATGTATTGCGCAAAAATGACAGACCAGAGGCAATAGAGTGTCTTTACGATGATATTGATGAGCGACAAATCGAGGAACGCCTGAGTGAACATACACCATGGTTTATTCTTAACACTGCATCAGACCACCCCGTGGGAGAAATTCGCAGTTTCATCAGCCGTCTGGGAGAATTTTCAGAAAAAACACCTGTATTGCTCAGAATACCCCAAAGCAATGACGATACAATACAATCCGCAGCAAAATATGGCGGCATTCTTGTAGAAGACCGTCTTGCCGGAATTGCTTACGAAGCCGATGATGAGGATCTTAAAAATCAAAACGAGAGCATGTTCGACTTACTTCAGGCCGCAGGAATTCGTCGAACGCGCGTTGAATTCATCTCCTGTCCGGGGTGTGGCCGAACCTTGTTTGACCTGGAAAAAACCACAGGCCTTATCAAAAAAGAATTCGGCCATCTGGATGAATTAAAAATTGCTGTTATGGGTTGCATCGTCAACGGTCCCGGTGAAATGCTCGATGCCAATTACGGTTATATTGGCGCAGGCAAGGGAAAAGTAACGCTGTATAAAGGCCAGAAAGCTGTAATTAAAAACATTTCCGAAGACCAGGCAATTCAAAAGCTTAAAGAACTTATGAAAAAACATAAAGACTGGAAAAATCCTAAACAATGAAATATCAAAACATACCACAACAACTTTTTGTAAAAAACCAAAATAAGCTTTTTGATACAATGGATAATGGCGAACTGGCCATCTTGTGTGCAAATATTAATTATCCGCGAAACGGCGATCAAACCTATCCGTTTCGGCAGGATTCTGACTTCTTCTGGCTCACAGGCATTAATCAGGACTGGACTTGTCTGTTTATGTTCAAGGATTCCAATGGCACACCGGATACCGTTTTGCTGACCAAGGAAACCAATAAACGCATACAATTGTGGGACGGTCCCCGGCTGGACAAAAAGCAGGCTGCTGAAATCAGCGGCATTTCACATGTCGAATGGCTGGATACGATTGAGGATTACCTGGAGACTTTTCTTAAAAAGGCCACCAAAATCAGCATGAACGAAAAAGCCAATCAACACCTGACAACAAACAAAGAATCAGGATCAGGCATCCTGAAAAAGCATTTTTCGGAGTACTTTAAAGACAGAGAAATTCATGATATCTGTGAACGAATTAACGAGCTGAGGGTGGTAAAAGAGCCCGAGGAAATAAACCTGATCAAACAAGCTGTTTCCATTTCCAAACACGCCTATTTCAGTGTTTTAAACAGACTAAAACCCGGCATGATGGAGTACGAAATTGAAGCACTGATGCGGTATGAAATTTTAAAACGTGGTGCTGAAGATATGAGTTTCGCTCCCATTATTGCATCAGGAGAAAACGCCTGCATCCTTCACTACATAAAGAATGACAAAATGTGTCGTGACGGTGACCTCCTGCTAATGGATTTTGGCGCTGAATATGCACTCTACCCATCCGATTGCTCCAGAACTATCCCCGTAAATGGCAAATACACCGGCCGCCAGAGAGAGATTTATGAAGCTGTACTTGAAGTGTATTACAAGGCCATGAAACTGTTTAAACCAGGAGCAACCATCAACAGCATCAACGAAAAAACCGGCTTGCTGATGCAGAAAAAACTCCTGGAGCTGGGGTTGCTTTCTCAAATGGACATTGATAATCAGGATGAAAATTATCCGGCTTATAAACAGTATTTCCCACATGGTACAACCCATTTTATTGGCTTGGATGTGCATGATGTTGGTGGTAAAGATGTTCCATTTAAACCAGGCATGGTAATGAGCTGTGAACCCGGAATTTACATTCAGGATGAAGGCCTGGGAATACGCATTGAAACAGACATGCTCATTACTGAGTCCGGCGCCGATGACCTGATGGCAGATTATCCCGTGGAAATTGACGACATCGAAAAGGAAATG
>CAYQMB010000002.1:0-72015 GCA_964418565.1 uncultured Bacteroidales bacterium
ATTATGTGCTTGACATGTTTCCTTATCCATCAGGAGCAGGCCTGCATGTTGGACATCCACTAGGTTATATCGCATCCGATATTTATTCACGTTACAAACGACTCAGGGGCTTTAATGTGTTGCATCCCATGGGTTACGACGCATACGGATTGCCCGCGGAGCAATACGCCATACAAACCGGTACCCATCCGGCTGAAACTACGGAAAAAAACATCAAACGCTACCGTCAGCAACTGGATCAGCTTGGCTTTAGTTTCGACTGGTCCCGTGAGGTGCGCACATGCGATCCCGATTATTACAAATGGACACAATGGACCTTCATACAGTTGTTCAACCACTGGTACGACAAGGGCATGGAAAAAGCCCGTCCGGTGGAAGAGCTGATCAGCATGTTTGAAGAAAACGGCAGCCAAACCGTGCAGGCAGCCTGCGACATTCATGATCCGTTTACCGCATCAGAATGGAAAATAATGAACGAAACGCAACAGTCGGATATTCTGATGTGCTACCGCCTGGCTTATTTGTCCGAAACCATGGTAAACTGGTGCCCTGAACTGGGCACTGTGCTTGCCAACGATGAAGTAAAAGATGGTTTTTCCGAACGCGGAGGCCATCCCGTGGAGCGCAAACGCATGATGCAGTGGTCGCTGCGCATTACGGCTTATGCTGAACGCCTGCTGCAGGGCCTTGACATGGTGGACTGGAGCGATTCGCTGAAAGAGATGCAAAAAAACTGGATTGGCAAATCCGATGGTGCTTCCGTGAATTTTGGTGTTGATGGTTTTGATGATACCATCGAGATATTCACAACCCGCCCGGACACCCTCTGGGGCACAACCTACATGGTACTTGCTCCCGAACACGAGCTGGTGGATAAAATCACCACGAAGGATAAAAAAGCCGAAGTAGCTGAATACGTTGAAAAAGCCAAAAACCGCTCTGAACGTGAACGTCAGGCCGATGCCAAAGAAGTAAGCGGTGTGTTTACAGGAGCATATGGGATCAATCCGCTCAGCGGTGAGAAACTCCCCATCTGGATAGCCGATTACGTGTTGTCAGGCTATGGTACAGGCGCCATCATGGCGGTACCTGCCCACGACAGCCGTGACTTTAAGTTTGCCCGCCATTTTGACCTGCCAGTCAAACAGGTGGTGGTTCCCGAAGGCGAAAAGCCCGAAGATACCGCTGAGTGGGAAGACAGCAAGGATTCCAAAGAAGGCAGCATCATCAACTCCGACTTCATCAACGGTATGAAGGTAAAAGACGCCATCCGCAAGGTGGTAGACGCACTGGAAGAAAAGCAAATCGGCCATGCTCAGGTGAATTTCAAACTGCGTGATGCCATTTTCAGCCGTCAGCGCTACTGGGGCGAACCGTTTCCGGTGTATTATAAAAACGGTGTTCCACACACGCTGAGTGAGGACCAGTTACCACTGAATTTGCCGGAAGTTGATAAATACCTGCCTACCGAAGACGGCGAACCACCACTGGCACGTGCCAAAAACTGGAAAACCGAAGACGGACATCCGCTGGAAACAAACACCATGCCCGGATTTGCCGGTTCAAGCGGGTATTACCTGCGTTATATGGATCCACACAACAATGAAGCCTACTTTTCACCCGAAGCCGTGAATTACTGGCAGGATGTTGACCTCTACATCGGCGGAGCTGAACATGCCACCGGCCATCTGATATACGCACGTTTCTGGAATAAATTCCTGTTTGACCTGGGATTGTCTGTAAAAGAAGAGCCATTCAAAAAGCTCATCAACCAGGGCATGATTCAGGGACGATCCAATTTCGTGTATCGCGTAAAGGACTCCAACAAATTTGTCAGTTATGGTCTGCGAAAACAACACCCCACAATTCGGATGCATGTGGATGTGAACATTGTTGACAACGATGTGCTGGATATCGAGGCATTCAAGCAGTGGCGCCCTGAATTTGCCAATGCCGAATTTGAGCTTGAAGACGGCAAATACATCTGCGGCTGGGAAGTGGAAAAAATGTCCAAATCGAAGTATAACGTTCAGAACCCGGACGACCTTGTTGAGCAGTATGGTGCCGACACCCTGCGCATGTATGAAATGTTTTTGGGCCCCATTGAAGCCCACAAGCCCTGGGATACCAACGGCATTGAAGGCGTTTTCCGTTTCGTGAAAAAATTCTGGCGCCTGTTCCACGATAAAGACAATCAGTTTGTTGTTTCGGGTGCAAAAGCAGACGACAAAGCACGCAAAAGCCTGCACGCCTGCATTAAAAAGGTGGGTGAAGATATTGAGCGTTTTTCGTTCAACACATGCATTTCCTCACTGATGATCACCACCAACGAACTGGCGGAACAAAATGCAAACCAAAAAGAAATTCTGGAGCCTATGGTCATCCTACTGGCTCCCTTTGCACCGCATCTGGCTGAAGAGCTCTGGAGCCTTCTGGGGAATAAAGGGTCTGTTGTGAATGCAGAATTCCCGGCATTTGACGCCTCCCTGCTGGTGGAAAACAGCTATGAATATCCGGTATCGTTCAACGGAAAAATGCGTTTTAAAATGGAAGTACCAAACGACATGTTAAAGGATGACATTCAGGAAGCTGTTATGAATCACGAAAAAGCTCAGAAATGGATTGAAGGCAAGCAGCTCATCAAATTCATCTTTGTCCCCAAGAAAATTATTAATGTGGTGGTTAAATAATCCCAAAGCATTCAACTATTACAGCGGCGTGGACATTAACGTGTTTGCGCCGCTTTTCTTTTGCACTTTCTTTTACTACCATCCGGATTTGAGCCTTTTTCTTTGCAGGTCAGGACATTTAAACACAAAAAGATTAAACGGAGAATTGTTTGGGTATGATATTTGAGTTATTTTTGATTGATAATCAAATCAGCACAAAATGAAAAAATACATATCCTTGTTATTGCTGTTAAGCCTGTCTTTTGGTCTTTCATACGCTCAGGGTCAAATCGAAGAACACAAGCCCATGGGGTGTTTGTCATATCATTTTTACAAAAAGAAACTTGAGCGACAGAGAAATGATAAACGCAGAATTAAAGCGGCTGAAAGAAAACTTAAACGAAAATACATTTCAGCAAATCAGGTTTATAAAACGCTTAAATACTTTGAGTCTGCTGATTACAAGCTGGTATACGCAAAAACCGCATTTGATAAATTATCGGACAAATCCAATGCTTTAAGAATTTGCAGTGCTTTGGAAAATCAAACGCATTATGATCTTTTGTGGGATTACATTCAGAAAGAAAGCGTTGAGTATCATGTGGATCCAACGGATTTAAACTCGTACGCAGAATATCTGAAACTCAAGGACAGAAAGAAAGACAAACAGTACGACACGCAGGCTGATTATCATGATTACAGCAAAGAAAATCAGATGGCAAACAATGAAAGCGAATCATCATCACAAACAGAGACTGACGAAGAGGAAAATACGGAGGAGACCAAAGACATCGAAACGGAGGTAAACGCCCCTGACACTGTTAAATCAGCCAAAAAGGAAATTTTCTTTCCTGATTTTCAAAACTATTCAGGACAGACTAACTGCAAAGAGCCAATGAGTGAAAAAACCTTTTATGCCTTTGCAAATGCCATTGTAAAGATACCTACTGATGAAGAAAAATCTAAAATCGGGATTGAATACGCACAAAAATATTGCATGCCTACCCAATATGCCATGAAAATCAGCATTTTCATCAAAGATCAGAAGTTGCGCTATTTTTACCTGAAATCTGTTTATGAATTCATTTATGATAAAGAAAACTTTCATCATGCCGCGCAATTGTTATCGGATCAAAAACTGAAAGACAAAATTGCACAGTTAAAATAACTTAATCATCTGTCTGATATTTGATTACATGCTCACCACGGATTCATAATGTTGATGATTTTTATCTGAAAAACAAGACAGTGTGGCAACTGTATGCCTAAGCCATCCCCACGCATTGTCAGGAAAAAGGTTTTTCTTAAGAACATATTAACAAAGCGAACACCCATTTTTCATTTGAATATTGTACATTTATCAAGCGTTTTAGAATTACAAATAAAAATCGGAATATTATGAAAAAGCTTAGCTTACTACTGATCGGAATGTTTGCCATTTTCACCATGGCTAAAGCCGATGAAGGGATGTGGATTCCCGGCCATATCAGCAAAATGAACTACACTGATATGCAAAAGCTCGGTCTTAAACTGAGTCCTGAAGAAATTTACAGCATTAACAACTCCAGTCTGAAAGACGCCATTTTCCAGCTTTTGGGAGAAAGCGGACAGGGCTTTTGCACCGGCGAAATGGTTTCCGACAAAGGCCTGATGTTTACCAATCACCATTGCGGATACGAAGCCATTGCAAACCTCTCAAGCACGGAATCAAACTATCTGGATGACGGCTACTGGGCTAAAAACCTGGATGAAGAGATACCCGTACCAGGCATTAGTGTTTCCCGCGTTGTTCGCATTGAGAATGTCACTGACAAGGTTTTGAAAGACATCGATTATGAAACTGAAGAAAGCGAGCGTGACAAACTCGTTAATGAACGGCTAGGAACAATTGCAGACGAAGCCATTGCAGACAACAATTACCGGGCGAACGTTAAAGAAATGTATCAGGGAGGAGAATACTACCTATTTGTTTATGAGGAATTTGGTGATGTGCGTTTTGTTGGTGCACCTCCTTCTTCCATTGGCAAATACGGTGGCGATACTGACAACTGGATGTGGCCCCGCCATACAGGAGATTTCTCCATGTTCCGTGTTTATATGTCACAGGATGGACAACCCACCAATGAATATCAGGAAGATAATATCCCATACAAGCCTTTACATCATCTTCCCATTAACATTGAAGAGAAAAAAGAAGGTGATTTTACCATGATTATGGGCTATCCCGGACAAACCGAACGTTACCTGAGTGCTGCCGGCATGAAATACAAAATGAACACCTGGGACCCCATGGTAGTACGCTTACTCGGCAAAAAGCTGGAAATCATGAAACGTTATATGGATGCTGATCCAGAACTTGATCTCGAACTTGCAGATGAATACGCCAGCCTGGCAAATGGCCATAAGCTTTTCAAAGGTGAAGCTGAAAACCTCAGAAATACAGATGCTATACAGCGCCGAACCAAACTGCAGGAAGACTTTAAACAATGGGTAAACAAAAAAGATGAGCGCAAGGATAAATACGCAAATGTTCTCACATCGCTTGAGGAAGATTATCAGAACATGGCGCCTGCAAGTGAAAAGATGATCTATGCTTCACTGGGTCTTATACAGGCAAGCGGGCAGGTAATGTATGCACGGCAATTTATGAGGCTGAAAAAATTGCTTGAAGAAAAGAAAGACAACGAATCCGATATTGAAACCACTGCTGAACGGCTGAAAAAGGGTGTTGACGAACAATTTGAAAACTTCCATAAGGAGCTCGACATGGATATCCTTGAAGATATGTTCAAACTTTATGTTGAAGACCTTCCGGCAGAGAAACAAATTGCATTTTTCACAGAATACCTACCGGATGAATATAAAGCAGACAATATCAATGAATCCATTGATGAATTTATGGAGGAGCTCAAAGAAGAGTCCATCTTCACCAGTAAAGAGCGCATGTTGGAATTCCTGGATAAGCCAAAGCACAAAACCCTTGAAAAAGACCCAATGATGAACTTTTTCGAAAGCCTTTTCAGTGAAATCATGGGCCTTCAGGGATCATACATGAGTCTTCAAAACAGCATTGACGACAATGAACGTAAATTTATTGCCGGCTTGCGCGAATTCCAGCCAAACGAGCCATTCTATCCGGATGCAAACTCCACCCTGCGCTTAACCTATGGTAAGATTAAAGACTACGATCCGAAAGATGCCGTACATTATCATGAATTCACCTATGCAGAAGGTATACTGGAAAAATACATTCCGGGTGATGATGAATTTGATCTGGATCCCAAGCTAATAAAACTGATTAAAAACAAGGATTACGGCCGTTACGCAGATCATACCGGTAGTGTTCCCGTTTGTTTCCTCAGCGATAATGATATTACCGGTGGAAATTCAGGAAGTCCCATCCTCAACGGCAAAGGCGAACTTATCGGCCTGGCATTTGACGGCAACTGGGAGTGGCTGTGCAGCAACCTGATATACAATCCTGAACTGCAGCGTACCATTAATGTTGACTCACGCTATGTCTTGTGGGTAATTGAAAAATTTGGCGGTGCAAAAAACATCATTGATGAACTTGATGTTGTAGAATAATCTCCATTACATTCAATTCAAAACCGCCTTTTTCAGGGCGGTTTTTTTTGTGCTTTATCCCGGCGTTTCACGCTTGTATCACACGGATATTCGGCATGATGCAATCAGTCTGAAGGGCAGTATTCCTCCGGCTAAGCATAAAACCGTAAAATGGGAGCTGTTTTTATGCAATAAGGATGATATACAAGCTTATCAGGGGGAGAATAAGCAGAAACGAATCAAATCGATCAAGCAAGCCACCGTGACCCGGTAAGATGGTACCGCTGTCTTTTGCGCCGGCCATCCGCTTAAGCTGGCTGATAAAAAGATCACCGAGGGTTCCGGCCACTACAACTATAAGCACAGCACCAATCCATTGAGGGATGCTCATTATGCCAACATACCGGTGCAGGAGAAAAACCGTTGGAAAAAGAAAAAGCAGCCCTCCGAGGAGACCTTCCCAGCTTTTTTTGGGTGAAATACGTGGTGCAATTTTATGCTTGCCAAACACTGAGCCTGAGAGGTAAGCAAAACTGTCAAAGACCCAAATCATTACAAATACAGAAAGCAATAAAGCCGGACGATAAGCTGAGTGGAAAAGCTCCGTGCCCATGCTCAAAAACGAACTTTTGGAAATCATCAAAAGCAAAAACCCGGACATAGCCAGTGGAAATGACACATAAATGCTTACCAAAATGGTGTTGATGAAGGTTCGCAGGCTGTCCGTAAAGAGGCTTCGAACCAGCATGTAAACCAGCGGAATGGAAACAAAAAGGATAAAAACGATATCGGTGCGGGCAAACAACCAGACATAAAACACAGCAGACAAGAAAAACAATGTGGCAATGGACGCCGCTGGTTTCAATATCGTAAAACCGGCCTTCTGCATGAGTGAGGAGAATTCATTAGCAAGAACAAAACCAATGAGAAGTATCAACACATACCATATATACCATGCTGCACTGATTGCAAAACACACAACAGCAACATAAATAATACCGGTAATGCTTCGTTTGAGCAGCTTATTCAATCTCTAGATCTTTTTTAAATCTGTCAATAATGCCGTTGGCTTTTTCCAGGTTTGGTTTTTCAACCATCAGGTCTATTTCCCCAAAAAGGTACGAGCTGTCTTTTTTATTCATCTGCACAGATTCTATACCTTCCTTTAAAAGAGCCTGCTCAGCCAGAGCTATCAGATGAGGCTGACCGGTTGCAAACACCTTAACCCAGTCGTCATGCGTTTTTGTCATCCTTCTTGTCCTCCAATTTTTCATCCTTTTCACCCTCAGCATCATCATTTTTCTGATCAGAGGGTTTTGATTTACCTTCAGAATCCTGTTTTTCTTTGGTATCGGAATTTGATTTCTCTTTCTCCTTTTTATCAGAACCTGATGATTCCACATCTTTGATAAGCTTTTCACGCTCTTCCTCGCCTTTGCGTTTGCCAAAGATTTTTTCAAGGTCTTCACTAAAAATCACTTCCTCTTCAAGGAGTCGCTCTGCCAGTTTGGATAACCCTTCTTTATTGTTTTTCAGAACCTCAACAGCACGTGCGTATTGTTCTTCCACAATGCGCTTAACTTCTTTATCAATGAGTTCAGCAGTTTCTTCGCTGTATGGTTTTGTGAAATTATAATCGGCCTGTCCGGTGGAATCATAATAAGAAAGGTTACCAACTTTTTCGCTCATCCCGAAATATGAAACCATAGCCACAGCCTGTTTGGTAACTTTTTCAAGATCGTTAAGGGCACCAGTGGATATTTTATCGAAATTAATTTCTTCAGAAGCTCTTCCACCAAGGGCTGAGCACATCTCATCCAGCATTTGTTCGGTTGTAGTAATCTGTCGTTCTTCGGGCAGGTACCAGGCAGCGCCCAGTGCCCTTCCACGTGGGATGATGGTAACTTTAACCAGTGGATTAGCGTGTTCCAGGAGCCAGCTAACGGTAGCATGTCCGGCTTCATGGAATGCAATTGTCCGTTTTTCCTGTTTTGAAATGATTTTATTTTTTCTTTCCAGCCCGCCCACGATACGGTCAACAGCAGCAAGAAAATCTTCTTTCTCAATGGCCTTCTTTTTGTTTCGTGCCGCAATGAGAGCTGCTTCATTACAGACGTTGGCAATATCGGCACCTGAAAAGCCAGGAGTTTGTTTAGCCAGTAGCTCAATGTCCACACTATCACTAAGCTTAAGTGGTTTGGCATGGACTTTAAAGATGGCAGCTCTTTCGTTCAGATCCGGAAGCTCAATATGGATTTGTCTGTCAAAACGCCCGGCTCTCATCAACGCTTTATCCAGCATATCAGCTCTGTTTGTGGCTGCAAGAATGATAACACCGGAGTTGGTACCAAATCCATCCATTTCTGTCAGGAGCTGATTAAGGGTATTCTCACGTTCATCATTTGATCCCATATTGGGATTTTTCCCACGCGCTCTTCCAATGGCATCAATTTCATCAATAAAGATGATGCATGGGGCTTTGGTTTTAGCCTGCTTAAAAAGGTCTCTAACCCTTGAGGCACCAACACCCACAAACATCTCAACAAAATCCGAACCCGACATTGAGAAAAAAGGCACATTTGCTTCGCCGGCAACGGCACGTGCAATAAGGGTTTTACCGGTTCCCGGAGGGCCTACCAAAAGTGCTCCTTTTGGAATCTGCCCGCCCAATTCCGTATATCGTTTGGGGTGTTTAAGGAAATCAACAATTTCCATAACTTCCACTTTAGCCTCTTCCAGACCGGCAACATCTTTAAAATCAACTTTCGTATCTTTTTCTTTATCAAACAGCTGTGCTTTGGATTTCCCAACATTGAAAATCTGATTTCCTCCTTTTCCACCACCGCTCATTTTGCGGAACATAAATACCCAAAGGGCAATGATTATACCAATGGGCAGGAGCCATGTCAGCATCTCTCCCATATAATTATGATCGGTACGGTATTCTGCCACCACCCGCTTATCTTCAGGTTTGTTTTTCTGAGCTTCTGCCAGCTGACGTTCAAAAGTTTCCACATCGCCGATATTGAAATAATATTCGGGTCCATCCTGAAAATTACTTGTAGCAGCATCCTCGTATTTGTTCCCGGATAATGCTTCCTCTTTCAGATAAACTTCGACTTTTTCCTTGTTAACCACAACGACTTTTTCAACATCATTGCTGGCAAGCATGGTTTCCTCAAAACGTTGCCGGTTTATCTGTTGTGCTCCCCCACCAGTGTTTAAAAACTGCATGGCAATAAGTATTAATGCAACAGCACCAAATACCCAGTACATGGAAAATTTTGGTTTGCCATTTCCGGGTTTATTCGTCTTATTGTTGTTATTGGGATCGGAATTTTTATTGGAGTTGTTGTTTCCGAATCCCTGTTTGTTTTCGTTTGACATAATTTAAAATTATCTATTAAAAGTAAACCAATAATGCGGGTTCTGGTTTAATGTTGTGCAGCATCGGGTTCAATTCTTTCAGAAGGCGCATCAGCCCAAAGGTTTTCAAGCTGATAAAACTTCCTGTAATCAGTACGAAAGATGTGAACAACGACATCCACGTAATCCAGAAGTATCCAGTTTGAATTAGTCATACCCTCTTTACTTAATGGGATTTCACCGGTTTGTTTTTTAACAAGATGCAGCACTTCATTGGCAATGGCATGCATCTGTACATCGGTATTGGCATGACATATCACAAAATACTGTGTAACAGCATTATCAAGGGGGCGCAGGTCAATATTAAGAAGATCATGCCCATTTTTATTGAGGATACCATCGTTAATAAGACTTACCAGTTCGTCCGTAGCATGTGTAAGGTCTTTTGTTCCTTCCATTTACTTTTTTTGCAAAGATAAGGAATCAGCACTGAAATTACATACATTTTAACAAAATAAAAACGCCATCCGTAGGAATGACGTTTTTATTTTCAGGTTTATATGTGTTTTTTAGTACTGGCCTTCTTCTTCAAGTGCTTCCATTTCTTCATTGAAGATTTCTTCAAATTTCTGCTTGTCATAATCAACCTGCAGTTTCTGGTTTTGTGATAAACTGTTTTCAATGCCATTCAACATAGCATCTTTACTGACCTCAATGGCTACATAAGTGGAGTATTTACCATTTTCTTCCTCAAAGGATTTTTCACAGGTAACAGCCACATCAACCAGTTTTTGTTTCACCACTTCACGGGTAAGGTTTTCAAATTTGGCTTCAAACTGTGAGTTATCACCAAATTCAGTTTCATTAACGTACCGGTCTGTAACAGACTTGATTTTGGTTTCAATGAAACCTGCCAGACGCTGTTTAGCAGCGGTCATCGCTTTTTCGCGTGAAAGGTTCATATCCTGTGATGTGGAACTCGCATCGGCTCTGAAAAAATTCTTGTCAGAGCGGCCCTCACTGGCACATGGGATAACAATTTCCTTACTACCTTCACTGGCCTCAGTGGTTTCTTTGTTTCCTTTACAAGAGGTAAAGATCATTGCTGTGGAGACAAAACCCACTAGCATAACGTTTTTAATCAGTGTCGTTGTTTTCATGATACTGGTTTTTAAGTTAAAACTTCAAATTTTCTTTAAAATTACAACAAAATTTGTATGTTGCAAATCAATTGTTTCATTTTAGAAAAGCTTTAAACAAAATTTATGCCATTATGGGTAACAAAATAAAAAAGAACGAAAATCAAATCAATAAACCTGCACTAAAGAAACAAATAAAGGATGCCTTTAGCTATAATCCAAAACGCAGCCTGAATTACAAGCAAGTTTCCAAATTGCTTGAGATATATGATAAACAAACCCGCAAACTCATCGGGATGGTACTGGAGGAAATGAAAAATGAAGGCAGCCTGATTGAAGTACACCCGGGAAAATACAAAATTAAATCCCGCGCCGGCTATATTACCGGCAAGGTTAAAATCACACGCAAAGGATTTGCAACCATACTCACATCTGATGTTGACGAAGAGGTGATTGTAACATGGAAAAATCTGAGTTCTGCCCTTCACGGGGATGTTGTAAAGGTGAAATTGTTTGCCAAACGCAAAGGGTTTTCTTTCGAGGGCGAAGTTGTTGACATACTCGAACGCCGCAAAGAACGCTTTGTAGGTGTTATTGAGCGTGGTAAGAATTTTGCCTTTCTCATACCTGATGGAAAGTTTATTCCTTTTGATATTTTTATTCCCCCGGGGGAACTTGAAGGGGCCACAAACGGGGATAAAGCCATCGTGAAGATCACACGCTGGCCTTCCCGTTCCAAAAGTCCGGAAGGAAAGGTCATAGAAGTTCTTGGCGCTCCCGGCGAAAACGATGTGGAAATGCATTCCATCCTTGCCGAGTATGATCTGCCACTTAGATTCCCAAAACATATAGACGAGGAAGCCGGCAGGATTCCGGATAAAATTACCCAACAGGAAATAAAAAAGCGGAAGGATTACCGAAACATCCCGACATTTACCATTGACCCTGCCGATGCAAAAGACTTTGATGATGCCCTGTCCTTGCAGAAAACCAATAACGGCCTGTGGGAAGTTGGCGTTCACATTGCTGATGTCACGCATTACTTGAGTGAAAACTCCACGCTAAACGAAGAAGCAGAAAACCGTGCAACCTCGGTATATCTTGTTGACCGCGTGGTACCCATGTTGCCGGAACGCTTGTCAAACGAGTTATGTTCATTGCGCCCCAATGAGGACAAATTGTGTTACGCTGTTCTTCTGAAAATGGATGAAAATGCAGAAGTAACGGATTATAAAATCAGCCGCACAATCATCAACAGTGACAAGCGATTCACCTACGATGATGCTCAGGCCATGATTGAAGGACAACAAGGGCAGTTGTCCGGTGAAATCACCCATCTAAACAAGCTGGCGGAAAAGCTTCGTGAGAAACGGTACAAAAACGGCGCATTCAATTTTGAACGCGATGAGGTAAAGTTTGAACTGGATGACAAAAAGAAACCCGTTGGCGTATATTTCAAAAGCATGAAGGAAGCCAACTGGCTGATTGAGGAATTCATGCTTCTGGCTAACCGCAAGGTAGCCGAATTCATCGGGAAGGAGAAAAAAGAACACCTTACCTTTGTATACAGGATTCATGACGAGCCCCATCCGGATAAAGTCATGTCCTTTGCCGGCTTCATTAAAAAATTTGGTTACAAAATATCAGGCAAAAGCACACAAAACCTTTCTGCCTCCATGAACAACCTGCTGAAAAAAGTACGGGGAAAACCAGAACAACATGTGATTGAAAATCTGGCAATCCGCTCCATGGCCAAGGCAGAATACTCTACACAAAACATTGGTCATTACGGATTATCCTTTGATTATTACACGCATTTCACATCACCCATTCGCCGTTACCCCGATATGATGGTGCATCGACTGCTGACACGCTACCTGAACAACAAACCCAGTGCGAACCGGGAGCATTACGAAGCCATGTGCGAACACAGCAGCGAAATGGAACAAAAAGCGGTCAGCGCTGAACGATCTTCTGTAAAATTCAAACAGGCAGAGTACCTCAAAGAAAGAATCGGAGAAACCTACGAGGGCATTATTTCCGGTGTTAAAGAGTGGGGCTTCTTTGTTGAGATAAAAGAAAACGGTTGCGAAGGCCTCGTCTCGGTAAAAAATCTTAATGATGACTTTTATTATTATGATGAAGACAATTACCGCCTGACCGGAAAGTACGAAGGCCGTAATTTTATGCTCGGGGATACTGTAAACGTTAAAATCACCCGGGTGGATGTGTTGAAAAAACAGGTAGACATGGCACTGAGTGAATAAAAAGCGTTTGCAACCTGCGGTAACAGAATAATGCATTTTTGTTACCTTTGCATAAGCAAACAACTATGAAACGCACACTTGCCATCATATTGTGTTTGGTATTCCTTTCCACATTGTGTGGATATTTGGTAGTATTCAAAACGCTCCGGCATCAAATAAAAAAGGAACAACGGCAACTGCTCCTGTCAGGCATACCAGCCTCCCAGGTTGAAATCATGGCTGTACCCATTTGTGACATTCATCACGGACGCAACTTTGAACGTGTAAAAGACTGGGAAATCTGTTATAATGAATGCATGTTCGACTTTTTTAGGGAAGTACAAACTCAGGATACCGTGTATTTTTATGGCATTACAGACCACAAGGAAAACAAACTGCTCGCCAGGCTTAAAAAAGATATAAAAAACCACAAAGCACCGCTTGCACCCGACGCCAAAGCATCACGGCTTTTAAAACAGTTGCATCAATTGACTTTCCTCCTACAAAGAGAAAACATTAATACCATCCAGCCATGGTCTGTACTTAATCCACCCACCAATGCAGAAACACCTGTATTCAGACCACACAGGCCGGAAACACCACCCCCAAAACATGAATACGACATACAGGCAGTGGTTTCTGCATGATTTTTGCATGCAGATAGAATTCTATTGTTACAATTAAATCACAATAAAAACAATGATGAAAAAAATTATCACTGTGTTTTTTGTGTTGATTTCTATAAGCAACGCAACAGCACAAACCATACATGTATTTGATAAAACAAGCGGGACCCCCATTTCCGATGTTGGCATTGTCAATTTCAGTGAGTCCCACGCTACCATTACGGACGAAAATGGCAATGCATCCATGAGGGGTTTTTCCGCAAAAGACAGCATCCTGTTCCAGCATACCTCGTATCAAAGTATAATGCTCACTGTTAAAGAGCTTGAGGCGCTGGATTACAAGGTTGCAATGTATCCCAGTGTTATTCGTCTGGCAGAAACAGTAATTTCGGCCAATCGCTGGGAACAGAAACGTAAAGAAGTCCCGATGAAAATTGAGGTTTTATCCCCGGATGAAATCAGTAAGATGGAGGCTCAGACAAGCGCTGACATGCTTTCAGGCAGTGGGCATGTATTTGTTCAAAAATCGCAACTCGGGGGTGGATCTCCCATGATCAGAGGCTTTGCCACAAACAAAGTACTGCTGGTTTTTGACGGCATACGCATGAACAATGCCAT
Source organism: uncultured Bacteroidales bacterium (assembly GCA_964418565.1). Lineage (GTDB taxonomy): Bacteria > Bacteroidota > Bacteroidia > Bacteroidales > ML635J-15 > JAQIBY01. The sequence continues at coordinate 14,232 of CAYQMB010000002.1, forward strand.
TTTCAGGCATGGGAATCTGCAAAATGTGCTTTCAGTTGACCCCAATGCCCTGGAAAGCAGCGAGGTGATTTTTGGCCCGGGCTCTGTCATTTACGGCAGCGATGCCATTGGTGGAGTCATGGATTTTCATTCCTACACACCACAGTTTTCCGATACGGACGAACCACTGATTACCGGACACAGCTTATTGCGTTACAATTCGGGTAACAATGGAAAAACCGGCCATTTTGACGTTAATCTGGCTGGCAAAAAATTTTCCTCGTTTACCAGTGTGTCCTATTCAGATTTTGGTGATGTCAGGATGGGCCATAACGGGCTTTCAGATGAGCTTGAATCAGGTTACCTGAGAAACAATTATGCTATCCGGGAAAATGGGGGCGATTCTGTGGTGGCCAATTACGATCCGTATCTGGCCAGAGGCAGCGGTTTCAATCAGACGCATCTGTTGCAGAAATTTGCATTAAAGCTGAATGAAACCAGTAGCCTGCAGTACAATTTTTATTACAGTTCCACATCGGATATCCCCCGCTACGACCGTCTGATACAAAAATCCGGCAATCAGCTTAAATACGCTGAGTGGTATTATGGCCCTCAAACATGGATGGCGCACAGCCTGAAATTTGAGAGCCATAAAGGTCGTAAACTGTGGGATGATTTTAAAGTACAGGCTTCTTTTCAGGATTATAAGGAAAGTCGGCACGATCGGAAACTGGGATCAGATTGGTTGCGCCACCGGAATGAGAACGTGAAAATTCTCAGTCTGAACGCAGATGCTTTTAAAGCACTGACCAGCAAGCACGCTGTATTCTTCGGGCTTGAAGGCAGCATGAGCAAGGTGTTTTCTGATGCGTACCAGGAGCATATTGAGTCTGATGCAGAAGAAACTGTAGCAAGCCGTTATCCCAACAACTCAGACTACAGCCATGCAGCCTTATATGGTAGTTATCGTTACCTTATGAATGCAGACTGGACGTTTACCGCCGGCGCCAGATTGAATGCTGTGTATGCATTTTCGCCGTTTGAGCAACATTTCTACGATTTTCCGTTTTCAAAAATCGAAATGAACACACTAGCTCCCAATGTCATGACGGGCATGGCCTGGAGTCCGCATGACAAGTTGCGCATCACCGCAAATCTAAGCACCGGTTTCAGAGCACCCAATATTGATGATCTGGGCAAGGTGTTTGACTCTGAACCAGGATCCGTAGTTGTTCCAAACAACGATCTGGAGCCCGAATACGCATACAACGCAGATGTGAACATCAGCAAAATGCTGGGCGAAGTATTGCGGGTTGAAGCAGGTGGCTTTTACACTTTGCTGGACAACGCTATGGCACGAGCCGATTTTAGTTTTGATGGCCGTGACAGCATTGTATACGACGGCACCCTATCACAGGTACAGGCCATACAAAACATTGGCCGTGTTGATGTTTACGGAATCAATGCGGGGCTGTATGCCGATCTGGATAAAAACATCACCTTGAAATCTCTTTTCACATGGATACAGGGACAGGATCAGGATGGCAACCCGTACCGCCACGTACCACCAGCCTATGGCAGCACACACCTGATGTACAGAGCAGGTCAGATCAGTGCAGATTTGTATGCGGCATACAACGGCCGGATTTCTCCCGACAAACTGAGCCCGGAGGAACATGGTAAAGATCATATGTATGCCGTGGATGCGGCATATGCCGATGCACAGATCAATCTTCCCGAAGATGAACAATTTAATCCGAAAGGCCTGTATGCACCGGCCTGGTATACACTGAACCTGAAAGTCAGGTATGCGCTTAATGAAAGTCTGATTTTTTCCGCTGGTGTGGAAAACCTGACAGATCAGTTGTATAGGCCATATTCTTCAGGAATTCCTGCCATGGGCAGAAGTTTCATATTATCTTTGCGTGGTAATTTTTAAGCGTCTGAATTAAAAAACAATGGCAAAAACGGCACTGTATATTGGCTTGGTTGCGATGTTGATGATGTCTTTTTCACATCCTGACGGTGATGAAGATGCATCAGAGCATAAAAACAAGCAGTCATACCACATAACGGAGCACAGGGGAAAACATCTTGGCGTTATGGTATGGCAGCACCAATCGCGCACAAATGCATTGATTGCAGCCCGGCTGTCAGATAACAACACTGACAGTCAGTTTTCCGCTGAAGAAGCTGCGAACAATGATTCTCTGATCCGTACACGCCTTGAAAAGCTATCGGAAAGAAGAGAAATTCCCATGAGTTTTACCCCCGCGGTAAAATCTTACATCCGGAAATACGCCATAGAAAATCCGGAAAAGGTGTCGGCCATTCTGGGCAGATCAGCTTATTATTACCCCATTTTTGATCATTACTTACATACACACGGGCTGCCGCCGGAGATCAAGCACCTGGCTGCAGTAGAATCAGCCCTTGATCCAAACGCTGTATCATCAAGCGGCGCTGTAGGCTTATGGCAATTTTTGCCGGGATCTGCAGGTTTATTTGATTTGCGCATGGATGCCTGGCTGGACGAACGCCGGGATGTTTACAAATCCACGGAGGCAGCCTGTGAGTATGTATCGTATTTGTATCGTATTTTCAACGACTGGCATCTGGCACTGGCCGCTTACAACGGCGGTCCCGGAGCTGTTGAGAAAGCCATAGCACGCGCCGGAGGTGAAACAAATTACTGGAAATTGCGCCCCCATATGAGCAAGCAGATGAAAATATATGTACCGGCGTTTATTGCTATGAATTATGTATTGGCTTACCATAAAGATTTTGGTATTGAAGCAGCCGTACCATCAGTTCATTATCATCAGACAGATACAGTGCATGTCACACAGAAAGTATATCTGGACAGGATTTCAGAAGTCCTGAACGTTGATCCGGCAATTATCCGCGACCTAAATCCGGTATACAGGAAAGCGGTTATTCCTGAAAGTAAAAATGGCTACCCCTTGGTTTTACCGGGCTCACTCAGCATCGGTTACATTTTAAATAAGGATAAAATCACAGATATCACCCCGAAAAAGACCGGGTCACCGACGCAAGGAGATAAAAAACGCATCGAATATGTGGTTAAAAAGGGGGACAGCCTGCATAAAATCGCCATACGCTACCATTGCACCATAGATGAGATCAGGCGATGGAACAAATTGCCTGAAAACCACCCGCTGCGGTACGATGAACGGCTGATATTGCATGTCAGGTAGCAGTTAATTTTCTGCTTCGTTATTTCTGTTAATCAGTTTCCCGATTTTATACAGCATATCCTGCCGGCTAATGGGCTTCATCAGGTAATCGTCGCAACCTTTTTCCATCATCTCCTGAATCTGTGTCTCCAGTATGCTGGCGGTCTGTACGATTATGGGTATTTCAGGATGCTGAGATTTCATCATTTCTGTCAACTGAATACCATTTACCTCGGGCAATTGAACATCCATCAGCACAATATCCGGAATTTCTTCATCAAACATATCCATGACTTCGGAACCGTTGCTGGCATGAATTATTTCAATACCGGTTTTATTGAGGAATACCTTTAATAACTGATAATTTACAGGATCATCCTCAACAATAAGAACCTTATATTTTGACCAATCGTGTTTCACTTTTTCTCCTGTTGTTTATTAAAAATCACTATGTTGTGGTTTACTTCTCTCCTATTCCTATTGCAATAAACTCATTGTCTTTCATTCTATTATATCGCCACCATGCAAATTATACGATGCACTGATTTTCCCCTTATATTACGCATCGATCACCTATAACGAACATCAATAAGATTGCAGCAAATCCGGCAGCTCCCTGATAAACTCATCATAAGACTCACTGGCTGCTTTATTCCGCAGTGCATCCACCCAATCGCCATACATGGGATTGGGTAAAATGATAAATTCAGAGCCGAGAATATTTTTATTCTTTTTCAGGGTATTTTTTCCATACTGATCTTCGCGTTCACCCATAAAATCACTGTAATCATTGAGATTATCACCAATCAGTAAAATAATATCATGGGAATTTTTAACGATATTTCTGCGTGCTGTTTTGTCGCTGGTTTCAGATTTCAATAAAATGTGTTCTTTTTCTACAGTTGGGAACCCGAGTTCTTTCATGTTTTCCATGGTTGCTTCCAGTTCATTTGTCCGTCGATTTGAAATGTAAAATATATCAACATCCATCTGCACTGCATAGTTCAGAAAGTCTAATGCGCCCGGCAATGCATCAGCAGCGGCTTTATCTGTCCACTCCTTCCAGAATTCAGGAGAATAAGGCTTGCCTGTACGTATCATTTTCACCTGAAACGGACTGTTATCCAGCAGGGTTTCATCAATATCCAGCACAACTGCATTGGGTTTTTCAGAATCATCCGATTCCACGTGTTTCTCAAGCGCCAGTTTAGCATGTTTAAAAGCCTGGTAATAACAGGCTTGCATTTCTGCTGATTGCTGGTACCATGCGGTGGCCATCACAAGGTGTTGGTTTGAGATTTCATTATCATCTGTTTTCTCAGAAACAGGTTGTTCCTTTTCCGACTGACAAGCAACAAACATAACTGTCAGTATCACAGCAACCATCAGGCTTTTATTATCCATTTTTATGCATATTGATTTAAAAGCTAAAGTAAGAAATTAATCACAATAATTATAACGAATTGGCAAAATTTTATTAACCTTGTAACAACACCAATTTCATAGTTTTATGAAACCTATCCGACTTTATATTTCTGTATTGTTACTTTTATCACTTTCACTACCCGAAACGCTACATGCAGGGCCCGGCGACACAACACGAATACAAACCTTCACATTTGACAGCATATCAACACGCAGGGCCTGGTTTCAATTTCCTGATTCCGGTCAAAGCTGGAATAAAATCCTCATGTATTATACGATAAAATGTGATCCGCAAACCCCTTATGATGGATACGAGTGTGGTGAATGGGATTATACCACATTCACACATGTGCATGACCATACCGGCATCATTGACAGCACAGCTACATCTCACCCGGGATTCCTGGCGAATGGAGAAAGTCCGGATAGCCTTTTGTATGTAAACACTCCTCTATATCACACCTTTGCATATCCACAAACTGCTTACCACATTACAGACACAAACAGTCTGAATCAATATGAGGCCGGCACAGGAAGCACCCAGCTAGGGCTAAGCAGTGGCGAAAATGCCAGAACACTGATGCTATATACGGCTGCAGAGTTAAATGCGCTGGGGCTAACTCCTGGTACCATTAACGCACTTACATTTAAGCTTACACATGCCGGGGTATCATTTCGTCGTTTAAAAATCCGGATGCAGCACAGCTCTGAAACCTCCTTTTCTCCGGCTTTTTCAGACACGCTCAACCTGACAACGGCGTTTAATGCTCCTGTGAGTTCTGATGCCGGGGGCAATGTACATTGTCTTTTGTATCCTGCTTTTACCTGGGACGGAAGCTCATCCTTACTGATAGAGTTATCGTATGAAGACCCCTCTCAGGCAGTTATTGCCGAAGCAGATGATCCCGGCGATCAAATGACAGCCCTCTTTAATGATGCAGACGCCTGTCTGTCATTTGAAGGCCCGGATTATCTAGAAGTCCCGGCCGATGCTTTTACAGAAACAGACCAATCAATAACACTAAGCATGTGGGTACACGGCAATCCTGATTACCAACCACAGGATGACATGCTATTTGAAGCTAAGGACTCCGCCGGGAACCGGATTCTCAATGTACATTTACCATGGAGCAATGGAAATGTATACTGGGATGCGGGCTATAGCAACGGCTCATACGACCGTATTGACAAAGCAGCCGACCAATCAGTGTATGCAGGTAGCTGGAATCACTGGGCTTTTGTTAAAGATGCCTCAACAGGAACAATGGAAATTTACCTCAACGGTGATTTATGGCATTCCGGTACTGGCAACACCAAAAGCATGGAGGGGATTACACGCTTTGTGCTTGGAGGCGATAAAAACACATCCCCGAATCGGTCTTACGATGGCAAAATAGATGAATTCAGGGTCTGGAATACAGCACTTGACCAGCAAACAATACAAGACTATATGTTTGTTGAGTGCAGCAGCAGCCATCCCGACTGGGATAATCTCGCTGTTTATTATCCCATGAACAACCTGACTGACGGAGTATGCGAAGATGCCTCCCCACACAATAACAACGGATACGCCATTGGCATGCCTCAACCTGAAACCTATCATGGCTGGGGGCTGAGAAAAGCCATGACGATTTTAAATTTCCGGCCATATACGGTTTTTGAACAAGCCGGTTTCGTTCAGTCCGATACATGCATTTACCATACCGATTCTGTTCCTGCTGAACAGATTTGCCTGATCTCACGGAACATCGTTGACAATGAGCTTATCAATATGGATACTAGTTATGTATGGGAAGCAGGATGGTCATACAGCTTTGATCCCCAGACAGGAGAAAAAGCTGATTCTTCTTATTCCGGTTTTGATGATATTATACATCAGTACGAGCTTGTAACCTACAGCAATCCTTTTGAAATTGTCAACACCATTCAGATGCAGAATTTTGTAACACCTTATGGCATCAATCTTGATCTTAACGGCGGATTTACATGGGTTTATGATGTCACAGATTACGCAATGTTTTTGCATGATTCTGTAGATTTACAGGCTCATAACACACAGGAGCTACTTGACCTTGAGTTTGCCTTTATAGAAGGACAACCTCCCAGGGATATCGTGGATTTTTCACAAATCTGGCGGGGCAATTACGGGCATCATGCCATTGCCACGGATGAAGCCCTTCCTGCAAAAAAGCATCAGTTACATGCCAATGCAGATCAAGTTATTGTACGTACGCGCACTACAGGGCATGGCATGGCAGGGGATTACGCTTGTGCCGAATTTTGCCCCACTACCCATCATCTGGATATCAATGGCACAGAAGTAAGCAGTTGGCAAAACTGGACTGAATGCGCAGACAACCCCATATACCCACAGGGAGGAACCTGGATTTTTGATCGTGCCGGCTGGTGTCCCGGCAAATTTGCAGACACGTACAACTGGGATGTTACCGACTACCTCACACCAGGCGATTCGGCCAGCATTGATTACGGAATGACACAATATCCCGGCAGTGATGGCGGCGGCAATTATCATGTTGCAGTTCAGTGCATAGAATACGGGGCTCCAAACTATACCCATGAAGCTGCCATAACAAACATCATAAAACCTTCAGATGCTGACCCACACAGCCGTTTTAATCCGGCATGCGCTCAACCAGAAATTGTCATCCGCAACGAGGGCAGCCAGACTATAAGCAACCTTGAAATACAATACGGGCTTGACGGCAACACAAATCACGCGTTCACGTGGACAGGCCAGCTGGAATTCATGGAAAAGGAACACGTTACATTACCAGCTATCGGCTGGGAAGAGATGCTGGACTCAAACGGTCAGTTTACAGCCAGGGTATCAGCTCCCAATGGCAATCCGGATGAATACTCCGGAAACAATCAGATGAACACTTCATTTGAAATGGTTACTGTATATGATGTACCGATAATGCTAACGTATAAAACAAACAATTACGGACTTGAAACCAGCTATGAAATCCGTAACGCATCAGGCGAGCTGGTAAAAGAAGTCAGCGGTTTGGATAACTCCACGACATATTATGACACACTTAATCTAAATGCGGGATGTTATGAGCTCATCTTTATGGATGAAGGACAGGACGGACTTAACTTCTGGTATACCAACAGTGAAACCGGTACTGGCTTTGCCGGAATTCGTCAGGTTGGAGGAGTCTTTCTCACCCAATTCAAGTCTGATTTTGGAAGTTTTTTTCGCCATCAGTTTATAATCCCTGATAATGCATTTATTAACGACAATATAGCTGGCAGGCAACATTTCAGCATATATCCAAATCCGGCAACATCCAAACTGAATGTAAAACTTGACAAGTCATTTGGTGTTCAAGCCAGGGTTTCTGTTTTTGACACCTACGGACGGATAGTGGTTGAGAAAGGATTTTCAACAGCAGCAGGCTTGCAGACTGAGTTGGATATTTCGAAGCTACCAGAGGGGATGTATTACTTAAAGTTGGTAAATGGCAAATTAAATCAGGTACAAAAATTCATCATCAAGTGATAATAAAGACTGCCCGCACATAAATGCCGGGCAGTCTAATATATTGTTTTAAAAGAAACTATTACCTGATCAAACTGATTTTCTTGGTGGTTTTCTCGCCATTGGCAATTACATCAACCAGAAAAATACCATTATCAGGCAAATTTATTTCCTCTTTCAGTTTAATTTTCTGATATCCCTGCACACCATCAATCTGTGTTTTCCCGATGGTTTTGCCCAGCAGGTTATACACTTTCACATCCACAATGGATGGTTTGGTTAATGAAAAGCTCAGGTTTACATTTTCCTCTGCCGGATTTGGAAACACAGAAACTCCGGTAACGGTCTTTGCATCCTCAATACCACTGGCGAGCTCATAGTTCAGAGTCCATCCTGCACCAACATCATCATCGGAGTCGGCATAAAACTGGAGGTATACCACAGGAGCATCAACAACAAGCTGATCCGGGGTGTTTGATGCATCAAATTTCTCAACCAGGTTACCGGCGTCATTGGCGTATACATCGAGGTAGTCGTAACTGCCTCCAAGGTCGAATTCGGTAAAGTCAAGCGCGATGGCTTCAGCACCTTCGGGTTCAATATACCATGAGCAAACCGTGGATTTCTGATAATCACAATCGCCACTACCATCACTTAACGTGCCTGTGGGAGCAGTATGCTCGATGTTTGTTTTGCAGTGATCGGAGTCGAAACTCACATACCACCCATCTGCAGTTCCTGAGCCATCTGTCATGAACTCAACAAGCATAGGTGCACTGTTACCTCTTACAGATGCGGTACCGGGAGGGTTGTCCTGATCAAAGGTGGCAAGCAACGGTGCGCTATTGGTTTCTCCATCGTAAACATGAATAACATCGCCGGCGGCAAGATCAAATTTTTCAAAATTCACTTGAATAATCTCTCCGCAGGTTGGGGATATCAGGTACTCACAACTGCTGTTGTTTTCATAGTTCTGTTCTGCACTGCCATCACCGAAAGCACCCTGATGGCCGGTAATTGTTTTTGATCCGGTACAGTATTCGGGGTATCCGCTTTCGGGGTATATATTAACCACTGCTTCCTGGTCATAAATGAAATTGTAATCATCGCCACCCGGTGTAGCAGAGGACACGAGATTATCAAGGGTGTAATAGCCATTACCGGCGCCTCCCCAGCCCCAGTTCATGTGGAATTCATCATCCATATAGCCATCACAGTTCCAGGCATGACCGGCACCTGAATTGGGCATACCGGAATAAACCATAGGATGGTTTGCATCCAGTTGGGTTTTCAGCAGGCTTTTCCATTCGGTGTCGCCGTAGTAGTTTTTTCTGGCCAGATCAGCGCTGGCATCGTATTGAAAATAATTAACAAGTGCATCAGGCACACTGCTTGTAGATGCCCCTGACCCATCAGCACTCCAATACATACCAACCGCGACACCGGCATGGAAATTAATCAGAGCCAGGTCATCATTAAGGCCGCTGCCTGAAAGAGGCATATTTTCCCAGTTGTATGTCTGGGCGGCAAAGTTAACAGTGATGTTACCATACCCGCCATTCATCCAGTTTGAATGGCTTTTGGACCCGGTTCCGGTTTCCGGATAATCCCAATGTTTCATAACCTGCACCATTGCCGTAGCCACGCAACCAACGGGCACATGTCCGGCCTGTCCGGCAGCATCTTCGGGACATAACTGGTTGTAAGGATACCCCTGATTCCATTCGGCGAGCATCATCGGCTCCACGGTTTGCATTTCTTTGATGCCCTTTTCCGGAACATATGAACTCAATTCAAGCCATTCATCCGCAATGGATTTGGGTACTGCAGCATTTGTATTTGCGAGGTATGCGATTTGCTCAGCGTACCAGTTCAGCAAATCCCGTTGTCCCGGATGCATCTCACCGGCATTAAACTCACCTTTAAACGCATAGGCAAGTACAGGTTTGGCAGCATTATCAGCAGAAACGATAACAAATCCGTCGGATTTATTCACGTTAAAAGCATAATAAGCCTGAGCACCATGGCTGCTTTTTACCTGCACTGCTTCAAGCCTGATGTCTCCGTATGAGGTTTTCTCAATTTGATTTACGTGTTGATAATAAAAATTCTGAGCCACTGTTCTGGCTGTTTCCTTTGGCACTTCTTTAGCGAAGCTCATCCCCATAAAACTTAATAAGAGGATCGTCAATAAAAATCGATTCATCATTCGTTGTCTTGTTTTGTTTTACAATTCATTTACCAGATGCAGGCTAAAGCCATTTTGTTGCATTGCTAATCTTGTGGATAATCAATATTGTGATGCAAGCCAATGCTTTTTTTTCGTTTCTGAGCCATTTTAATTATCAGGTATCCAACATTAATCAGATTGCGAAGTTCGCAAATTTTTACTGTAAGTTTGGATTTTTTATACAATTCCTCATTTTCCCGATAGATGATTTCCAATCTGTCCAGCGCACGTTTTAAGCGGAGGTTGCTTCTGACAATTCCTACATAATTGCTCATTATCTCCTGAGTTTCTTTCAGGGATTGGGTAATGAGTACCATTTCTTCGTTTGGTGTGGTACCGGAATCATCCCAGTCGGGAATATTCTTAGGCAGATCAGTTTTATTCAGATGATTAAGAGCATGTCTGGCAGCACGCTCGGCAAACACTACGGCTTCAAGCAGAGAGTTTGAGGCCAACCGGTTGGCTCCGTGCAGGCCGGTTGAGGATGTTTCGCCAACGGCATAAAGTTTATGGATGGAGCTTTGGGCATTTTCATCCACTCTTATGCCACCGCAAAGATAATGGGCACTGGGTACTACCGGAATAAAATCCTTAACAGGATCAATCCCCATACTTTTGCATTTTTTTGTAATGTTGGGAAATCGATTGTTGAGAACATCAACACCAATACCAGTAGCATCAAGAAACACATAATCAGATCCACTGGTTTTCATTTCCCTGTCGATAGCCCGTGCCACGATATCCCTGGGAGCCAGTGATCCCCGCTTATCATATTTGTCCATGAATACGTTTCCATGAATATCCCGGAGTACCGCACCGGCACCACGCATGGCCTCAGTTATTAAAAAGGATGGTTTTTCTGAAGGATTAAACAGGGATGTTGGGTGAAACTGCACAAATTCCATATTTTCAATCTGACCTTTGGCACGATATGCCATAGCAATACCATCACCAGTAGTGACGGGCGGATTGGTTGTTGCCTGATAGACATTGCCACAGCCTCCGGTAGCCAGCAGGCTTGCTTTTGCAAGTACGGTAAAAACGCGGGATTCTTTCTGATCATATACATATGCTCCATAGCATTGGATATCCCTATGACTACGTTTCACTTCCTTTCCCAGGTGATGTTGCGTAATCAAATCAACGGCAAAATGCTGTTCACACAATTCGATAGCAGGATGCTCTTTAACTTGTTGAATAAGTGCCCGCTGAATTTCATATCCAGTATTATCTTTATGATGAAGAACACGTTTTTCGGAGTGTCCGCCCTCTTTATTGAGGCTGAATTTTCCGGTTTCAGCCTTATCGAAACGTGTGCCCCAATCAATAAGATTCCGGACTTGCTGTGGTCCTTCCTTTACAACCATCCTGACAACCTCTTCATTGTTAAGACGATTTCCCGCAATCAGGGTATCCTTAACGTGTTTTTCATAACTATCAGGAGCATAAGTAACCGCAGCAATACCACCCTGGGCATATGATGTGGCGGTATCATCCAGTTGGCCTTTGGTTACGACACAAACGCTTGCATGGTCGGCTACTTTTAACGCAAATGTGAGGCCGGCAATTCCGGATCCAACAACCAAGAAATCCACTTCCTTTTTCATGGAATAATTACTTTGTTCAAAGATAATTAATAAAATTCAGTAAAAAAAGAGTGAACTTATAGCGCTGGTTTACGTTAAAGAGAATAAATACAAGAAACGAAGAAAATATGGACAGCAACAATTTAATCAGTTTAGCGATGTTTAGATACAGCCACCGGGCTCATATTTTAAAATCTTTGTTGGAAGAAGCAGGCATAGAGGCCATGGTTACCACCTCATCGGTATTTCGTCAGATTGACTCAGCGAAAGTGTTGGTAAATCAGGCAGATCTGACAAAAGCAAAAAAGGTTCTTCAGGATAACCTTCATCAATTTGAAGACAGCGAAATTGAGACTTTGTAAAACTGTCTTTATAACATTTGCTTGAGTTCAGCCAGCCGTTTTTGTTTTTCAGGTTCACGCACCCGTCTGGCTGTTGCTGTAAAATACCTGTGTTTTTCCATAAACTTCATTTGCATTTTGTTCCATTGCTCTATGGTTCCGATTTTATTACGCTCAAAGAGCTCCCGGAAGAGGTTTTGTGATGTTGGAATAAAGTCGGGTCGGCCGAGATAATCAAGATCTGCATCACATATAATTTCTTCGAGCAGGTTTTTGGGTTTTTGTGGCATTTTGGTTGCCATAATTAAATCAGCAATGATATCAATCTGATCTTTACTGTAATGATAGGTTGGCAGGGTTTTATAAGCCAGCTCAACGCCTTTTTCTTCGTGATGGTTATAGCTGACAAGAAAGCCTGCATCATGCATCAGGGCAGCGGTTTTAAGCAGGAGCATTTCTTCTTCACTCACCTCCTCTGCCCGGGCAATCATTTCTGTCTGGTAATAAACATTAACGGTATGCTTAAGGTTGTGATAATACAGGTTTTTGGGCAGGTTTTTTTCAAGTTTTTCAAACATATCATTTTGCAGATCCTGCAATCTGACAATTTGAGTTTTCACCATAAAGGCATGGTTTGGCATGAGCCGGGCTTTATCTTTTGCCAGTTTGGAATAAATCCCCTTAACAAAATACATATCCAGCTCTCCTTTTTGCTTTACAGGGTTTTTGCCCCGGTAAGTACACTCGAAAAAGTCTTTGACGTGCGAATAAGTCGTTGCCGAGATGTTGACATTTGATATTTCACCATGTGTTTCCATACGGCTTGCGATATTTACTGTATCACCCCAGATATCATAAGCCAGTTTTTGGGTGCCGACAACTCCGGCAACCACAGGTCCGGTATGGATTCCGATTCTTACCTGAAAACCCACCTGATCCTCATCATTAATTTCTTTAACAACCCGCTGCATTTCCAGAGCTGAAAGCACAACCTCAATGGGGTTAGTACTGTTTTCGCTTGGGATACCGCCGGCACACATGTATGCATCCCCGATGGTTTTAATTTTTTCGATGTCAAATTTTTCGATAATCTGATCAAAAGAAATAAAAATCTTATCCAGCATTTTTATGAGTGCCTCCGGCCGTGTCTCCTCGGCAATCCTCGTAAACTCCTGAATATCTGCAAACAGCACAGTTGCCATTTCGTATCTTTTGGATGTGGCTTTTCCTTTTTCGGTAATTTCTTTTACCGTTGTTTTTGGCAAGATCCGGTTTACCAGCCGTTCGGTTTGTTCTTTTTGCTTTAACAACTCTTCTGTACGGGAGGCAATGATTTTTTCAAGTCTGTATTTTTCGCGGGCATGTTGCAGTTCTTTGTTTTTCATCAACATATATGCCATCGAAGCTAAAAATACAAAGTAAAGAAGGAATGCCCACCATTCCATATAAATCGGTGGCCGTATGGTAAAAGCATATTCACACTGTGTTGTCAGCTCTCCATAAGGGTTGGTAGCCCTAACCTGAAAGACATAATCACCTGTGCCAAGGTTCGTATATTCTTTGAAGTTTTCATGGGTAAACTCAGACCATTCGTCTTGTAAGCCTTTCAGGCGTGTTTGATATTCCACATCTTGCCCTGCCTGATAAAACGGCGCTGTATATTCAAACCGAATGTTTTTTTGTTTATGATTTAATACGGGTTTAACATGTTGTTCGTCATCTGCTGAAAACAGTGCTTGTTTTAAATATGCCGTATCCTGAACAACACTAAAATGCCGGATTGCACATGTATGGTTTTGCTTTTCTGATGGTTTAACGGATTGATCATACCGAATGATGCCGTTAATACTCCCAAGCCAGACATTATTTCCCTCAACAAAAATGCATTCAATGGTTTTATCTGAAATCAGTTGAAATGGATAATATTTAAGCAAATAATTTTCACTTTTCCCCTGATACAGAGCCACGCCGGTATTCTTTTTATAATGGTTTTTTTCTCCGCTGCTGAACCATATATTTCCTTTTCTGTCTTCAACAAGAGGATAAACCCATCGGTTAAAATCAGAGAAGTCTATCCCAAGCCGATTATCAACAACAAAACCATTCTCCTCACTTAGTCTGAAAATTCCCTGATAAGTAGAAAACAGAATACCTGATCGTGTTTTGTATACGTCCACCCAATCGTAATTATCAGGCAATCCATATCCGCGCTGAATATGCAATACCAACGGATTGGTTTGACGGCTGCTGTTTATTTCTACTTTAAAAACCCCATCGTTGTTTGATCCCAGCCAAAGATACCCGTCAGAGGTTTCCGCAATGGTACGGATATCATAATCCAGGTTTTGAATTTTACCATGCACATAAAATTCGCCATTGTCTTTCAGGCTGGCAATTTTAACACCCTCGGCACCGGTGATATAATACTGTTCCTGAAAGAAATTACTCTTAAGTATGGTTTCTGTATTGCCTTCAAGAATGAATTCAGCTTTATGCTTTCCAATGATATATATGCCATAATCTGTACAGGCATACAAATTACCCTTAAGATTCACGAGGTTTTTCACTCTGACATTTAGATCTTCGACTTTATGAAACATGCTTTTTTTATCAGCATATGCCAACGTGAGGGTATCTTTGAAAACATCTTTATTCACCCAGTATACACCCTGATTTGTGCTAAAGTACAGTCGTTGATCAAGTTTATTAATCGACAGAATGGAAACATTAAGCCGCTCATCGAAATTGTAATATGTAAAGGGGGATGACAATTCCACATAACTAATACCGTTAAATGTACTTATCCACAACTGCTTATCTCTGTCAACAAATAAGTCGGTAACATGGTTATCCGCCAGACCTGAGGCTTTATTCAGATGGTAAATTAACTGCCCCTCGTCATCGAGTACAAATACGCCATCAATTTCTGTAGCCACGAGCAGATATTTATCCCTGAAACTATGTAGTTTTGTAACGTTTGAGTTTTCAATAAGAGCATCCACCCGGGTTTTCATCCTGCTCACCCCGGGGCCATCAATAACATACAGCCCTTTGGTTCGTTTAGGTTTTAAAACGATGCGGCCCTGAAATATTGTCACACCCCGGAAACCATAATTTTTAAAAGAGCTGGCTTCCGGCAGTAGTATAAGTTGTCCGTTTTTATACTGATACAATCCGTCACCAGAGAGCCAGACCATCAGAGTTCCTCCTGTTTTAAATACCTCCAGCCCCTGCTGATGAGTTCTGAATCGTGATAATTTCTCATTTTCATATCTATATAAACAGGTATCTGAGGCAAAAATCACTTCACCACAAAGCGCTATGACATTTTTTATCTGGGGGACATTTCCAAACTGATCATTGATAATAGAGACAAAAGTTGCTCCCCTGGCAGATTGCTTCAGGTATCCCATTTGATTATATCCGGCCGCATAAATCCTTCTGGAGCAATCTCTGTCAAGATACGGGGTACCATTCATACGTATTAGACGCCAGTTTGCATTATCGTACTCAAGGATGCCATTTACATTGCTGAAATACATCAATCCATTTTCAGACTGGACAATATCAAAGTTTTGACTTTCGTATCCGTAGTCACGAGACTCAAAATTTGTTATCTTTGGCACACCAAGCTGGTTAATCTGAGCAAATGCAGGAGAAAACACAATACTCTGAAAGACAAGTAACAGTACAGGTATAAAGGATTTTTTTAAACCAAACATTTTATAATTAAATACTTTATTATTACTTTTAGTAAATGTAGCATTAAAATAATGAATTATGGAAAATAAGGAGAAAATTGTTGTCGTAACCTGGGATTTTACTGAAGTTTCGGAAGCCGCCCTTGCCCATGCTGAGCGGTATACAAAAGAATCCGGAAGCAGGATTCATTGCCTTCATATTTGTACTGCCAGAGATGATCAGGATGCCCTGAAAACAAAAATTCAAGAGCAACTTAAGGAAAAAAGCCTTTCCGGAGACACTCCTATTGAAGTTGTCGTGAAAGAAGGTAAGATTTATTCTTCCATTAATGCCTACACAAAAGAAGTAAAAGCAGAGCTTGTTATCATGGGGACACACGGCATGATAGGCTCACAGAAAATATTCGGCAGCAAAGCACTCAGGGTTATTGTCGGATCTGAGATTCCATTCCTTGTTGTGCAACAAAAACCTGTAAACGAATTCGAAGAAATTGTCCTGCCGTTTGACAGCAATATGGAAGGCCGTGAAAAACTTCGCTGGGTGGTATATTTTGCGGATAAATACCACCTCCGTGTACGCATGCTGAAAAAATTATCATCCATCCGTGACGTACAAAAAACCATCAATAACAATATTGCATTTGCGAAACGGATACTGGATGAGCATAACATACCGTGGGAGCTTAATATAGAATCCAATGTCAGGGATTTTCCTGAGGAAGTTATTCGTTTTGCTGAAAAAATATCTGCCAGTATGGTGATGGTTATGACCACAAAAAATATCGGATGGACAGATTTTATGTTTGGCGCGGGCGAACAAAAAATCATAGCCAACGATGCTAAAATACCGGTAATCTGCATAAACCCCAGAGAAGATCTGAAAAAACCCACCTTGTTTAATTAATTTATCAAACAAGGCGTTAGTACCTGATAAACTCTTTGTACTTTTGCCCTAAACAAAACAGGGAATGAAGCATAAACGTGTAATAGCAATCATTCTGACAGTTCTGATCGCAGGACTGGTCGTGTATTTTTATCCAAAAATCAACACCAAAAAAACAACCATCAGCAATAGCATTAGCCTGGTACCGGTAAATGCGAATATGATAGTGGAAATCAGGGATTCATATGAGTTTCTGGACTTTTTTCAAACCCAACCCGCCTTCTGGGAAGATTTAATTAAGAGCAATGCCTTTTTAAGTCTTAATAAGCAAATGCTTTGGCTCGATAGCATCTCTAAAGATTATCAGGTAATCCATACCATAATGGACAGAAGCAGCCTGGTTTTTTCCATGCATAACATTGGGAAACATAAGCTTGGCAGCCTTATTATTACTGAATTGCCTGAGGATGTAAAAGAAAAAAACCTGCTGGGAGAGTTAAGCAGCCTTTACGGAGATAAAAAGCCGGAACAGCGGATATATGAAAATCAAAAGATTTTTGATTATACTCGTCCTGATGGCTCTGATTATACCGTATGCATTGTCAATCACAATCTGTTACTTAGCACAAATTCTCTTTTGGTTGAGGATGCTATTCGCCAGAGCAAACTGGAAACTTCATTGCTTGACGACAAACCATTTAAAAAGGTATATGCCACAGCCGGGCAAAAGGAGCTTGCAAACGTTTACCTCAATCTGGCGAGGCTAAACCACTTAAGCCTACCATTCATCAGGCAGGAGCTGGAGACGCAAAATCCATCGCTTCAGCAATATGCATCCTGGGCAGAGCTCGATCTGAGTTTGAGTGAATCACTGATCACACTAAACGGATTTGCATTTGCCAGTGACTCAAGTCAGACCTGGCTAAACCACATTGTTGACCAGTCTCCGGTAAAAGCAGATTTCCAGGAAATCCTGCCTGAAAACACTGCAATGTTTTATGCCATGAGCACCGCCAATATGAATGAATTCATTCAATACAGGAAAAGCTTTCTTGAGGAATACCATCACCCGCGTTATTATGATGAAAAAATCCAGGAATTTAACAGCAAAACCGGCAGCGATTTTGAACAATTCATCTTACAAATTACCGGAAAACAGGTGTGTTTTGCCTTAAGCAACATTAATGAGTTAAATGTTTACCAGAATGCTTACTTTCTGATGGAAACCAAGTCTGCATCCCAGGCAGAAAAGCACATCCGCGATTTCATCAATTCATATACAAACCATACCAAACAGGACGCTGCAGATTACACCGGCACCATTTATATGGATGAAAAACACAGCTTCCCGGTATACCGCTTACCGATTACTACCTGGCCGGAGGTGTTTTTTAGCAGTATGTTCAGCAAAATCATTCCACGGTATGTTACTATTCTGGAAAACACCCTGATTTTCGCAGCAGACAAGTCCACACTTAAACGTTTGTTAAATGAATATCTGTTAAACCGAACAATAGCCAAAAACAAAAACTTTCAGGCATTTTCTGAAAATCTGTCGCGTGAATACCAAACCTATTTTTACCTGAACAATAACCTTGGTTTCTCCTGGCTTAAAAGCTTGTTAAACGAAACCTCAGCAAAGCAACTAACAGCAAATAAAACGATTGTACAAAAACATCAGCAAGCAGCCATCCAGCAGATTGTAAGCGATGATATGATCTATCACAACATTGCTGTCAGGCATCGGAATTATCAAAGTGACAAGCCCCACACTATTTGGGAGAGCAGACTGGATACCACGCTGCTCACCAAACCCACCATTGTTGAAAATCACGAAAACGGACAAAAGGAGATTTTTATTCAGGATGCTTCCGGCAAAGCATACCTGATTAATCAAAAAGGGCATGTTTTATGGAAACTTCCTTTGGGAGCACCTATTTTGAGTGATATTTATCAAATCGACCGATACAATAACGGCAACCTGCAATATCTGTTTAACACAAAAAACAGGATATACCTTATTGACAGGCTTGGTAACCATGTAGACAGGTTTCCGGTTAATTTGAGATCCCCTGCCAGTTGCGGACTTGCACTTTTTGATTACGACACCAATAAAGACTACCGCATATTGGTACCTGCTCAGAACAAAGTAATATACCTATACAACAAAGAGGGCAACCTGGTACCCGGCTGGGAATTTGAACAAACCGAATACCCCCTGAATGTACCACCTCAACACATCCGTGATGGTAATAAGGATTATATTGTATTTCACGATAAGTACAGAATATATCTTTTAAACCGCCGTGGTAAAACCCGCGTGCAACCAAATGAGCAGTTTTCAGCATCTGTAAATAACCGGTTTTATTTTGAGGAAAAATCCGGCAATCAAAAATCAGCTCTTGTGACAACAACAACTCAGGGAACAATAATGAAAGTGTATCTAGATGATGGCGGGACAGACTCGCTTCATCTGAAAAAATTCAGTCCGGAACATCATTTCCTGTACTACGATCTGAACTGTGATGGCGTGCACGATTATATTTACCTTGACGGGAACGAGCTGATTGCTTATGACCAGGGAAAAAACATCATCATGAATTACCGCTTTGATAATGCTATTGAAAATGCACCTAACTTCTATCGCTTCTCTTCTAAAAATCATGAAATTGGCATTACGGATCAAACAAAAAATATGATATACCTTGTTAATGCTGAAGGAGCCCTCCATCAGGGCTTTCCCTTAATCGGACTAAGTCCTTTCAGCATAACATACCTGCATACCGGCAACACAAATTTTAATTTATTTGTTGGCGGACAAGATAGTTTTTTGTATAATTACGAAGTTAAATAAGCCTGACTATGAAACATTTACGCAACATAACTTTTATTTTAAGCTTGCTTGTGACGATATTTTTCATCCATGCATGTACAAGAGATCATTTTGATCAGGACAGAATGTCCGGTAACATTCACTGGGAACCCAGTCTTGCAGCACCCATTGCCTTTGGGGATCTGGAAATGATAGATGCCCTGAACACCTACGACTCTGTTGGGCGATTACAAGTAAACGATGACGGCTTTCTCTCGCTGATGTATTTTGAAACAGCCGAATCCGACACCGTATCTGAAATCATGGATATAGGAAACCAGCAACTACAGGTTGCTATGCCCAGTTCAGGCATAGACTTTACGGGTTTTAACAGCGGAGATCAAATGACTGTTGAATACGACTACAATCTTCATTTTGATTTGTTTAATCCCGATGCAGAAATAGACAGCATATGGCTCGATAACGGAACCCTCTCTCTTGCTGCCGTGTCTACATATCAACATGCTATAGAATTGAGAATCACCCTCCCTACTATCCGGAAAAACGGAACCCCTTTCAGAGATACATTAAACCTTTTACCATACGGCGATTCTGATCAAAGCATGGATAACAGCATTGTGGGTTATCATGCCGACATGACACAAACGCCACTCGGATACAACGAAGTTCCGGTAGAGGTTGAAATGAAAATCATCCATTCCGGAGGCAACAACACCGGAGATCTGGACTTTCAGGCCGACGTGATTAATCCAGATCATGAAGCCATGTTTGGCTATTTCGGGCATAACACCCTGATCTATGAAAGTGGAAAAATTGATATTGATCTGTTTGATCCGGGCGATGAATGGGAAATTGAAGATTTTTGGTTTGAAGATCCGAAATTTAAAGTCAATTATCGCAATTCCTACGGTATACCCACCAACTTCTATTTCGACTCTGTTATGGCTTATTCAAGCTATTATGACCAGACATACGACATTCTGGATTACGGCGCAGGCCTTCCCATGGATTCTCTGGACCCGTATAACGTTACTTACACCGATCAGTTTGGCATTTATGCTGAGGATAGCCTTGTCCTGAACAACAACAACAGTAACATCAGTGAGGTGATACAACAGCGTCCTGCCTGGTTTAAATTCATTGCGCACGCACATACAAACCCCGGCTCTGTTGCCTCCCATGATAATTTTGTGTGGGATGACAGCCGCTTTATAGCCGATGTGGAGGTTGAATTGCCACTTTGGGGTTATATTGACAGGTTTCATGGTATGGATACCATGGACTTTAACCTCGAAGAAGAATTTGAAGACCCTGGTGTTATCAAGCGTCTTATGCTTCGGATTAACATCGAAAACGGTCTGCCTGCCGAAGCAGAAGCCCAGGCATATTTCCTGGATGAAAATCACATGATTATTGATTCTGTGATTAAAGATCCCGATGGCCGCATCCTGGCATCTGCTGAAGTAGACAGCGACGGTAAAGTTATAAGCAAAACCCTGAAAACTACAGACATCACTGTTACAGGTGAAATGCTTGAAAACATTATGTCAACCAAATATCTGTTGTACAGAGCCAAGGCATCCACTACCAATGCAGCCCAGGATGAGCTGATAAAAGTTTATCCGGAATATGGTGTGGATTTCAGCGCTGCGGTAGAAGCAGATCTAGATGTTGAAGTTAACCTTGATACCATTAATTAATTTGTTTTTTGATACGATATAAACCCATTGCCATGCATACATTCAAAACATACCTGATTGTTCTGACCGGATTTCTCCTGTTTGCTGCAAATGCAAATGCCCAACAGGGACAAACCTTTTACTACATGGACAGATTAAGTCAGACAACCTACATGAATCCAAGTGTTAGCTCAGAATATGACATCACTGTAGGAGGACTTCTACTGCCAGTGGTTGGCCAAGTGCCGCCTACGATGTATTTTAACTTCTCGTCTAACGGGTTCCAGTACGATGATTTCATTCATTTCGGAACAGGTGATTACTCCGATTCTCTGGTATATGATCCGGAAAACCTGATTGAAACCATGCGAACAACCAACCATCTTCATTTTCAGAATCATTTTGATCTGCTCCACTTTGGAATCAAAACAGAAAATGATGTTTATCTGACATTCAACATAACAGAAAAAATGGATTATGGGCTGAGCTTACCAAGAGACCTTTTTGCACTGGCATGGTACGGCAATGGATATTTTATGGAAAACAATGATAAGGTAATCCTGGATGGACTGGGCTTTCAGTTCTCTCATTACCGTGAAATTGCCGGCGGGTTTTCAACCGAAATTATGGACGGCCTGCAAATCGGCGGACGGGCAAAAATCCTCTTTGGGATGGCCAACGCACAAACCGATGTAGACGAGCTCACGCTTTACACCGACCCCGAAGATTACACCATCAATGCCAATGCAGACATGAGCATTCAGACCAACATTCCTGCCGTCGCTATGGATTATCATAATTATGGCGATAGCGTTGACCTTGACATCATCACTCCCGATCATGTCACATTTGGAGATCCCGATGAAATGAATTATAACGAGAGTTATTACAATGCATTAAGCTACCCGTTTAATTTCAGCAATCCCGGTTTTGGAATAGACCTTGGGGCAAGCTATGAATTTCTGGGTGACTTTACAGCCTACTTCAGTGTCAATGACCTTGGATTTATTAGCTGGAACAGCAATCCGTACATCCTTTCTACCGATGGCACTTTTGCTTTCCGTGGTATAGAAGTAGACTTTTTTGCCGATGAGGAAGAGTTTAATGAAAGCCTTGAAGCCTTAGAAGATTCATTGTTAACCACCTTTGTTCCAAGCGCAGAAGACAACAATTACATTACATGGCTGCCTACAGACATCTACCTTGGCGGAAAATACGATTTTCACGAAAAACTTGACTTTGGCGCCCTGTACAGAATGGAGTTTTACCGTAAAACGTTAATGCACAGCTTCACCCTGTCAGCCAACTCTGACATTACCAACTGGGCAAGCCTGCATGCAACCTATTCCATGATGAATAACAAATACAACAACATAGGTTTCGGGTTCACGCTCCGTGGTGCTTTCCTCCAGTATTATGTAGTTACAGACAATTTGCTTGCCCTGATGCCACAATCAACCCGCAACCTGAACATTCGCATGGGATGCAACCTGGTATTCGGATATAAAGAAATCAAATCTGAATCACTGTTTTAAACCTGACAGACTAGGGCTGAAATGATACAATCCAAAGCGCTTGAACGTAGCCTCAAGCTGATGTTTCTTATTGCAACCGTTTTACTGGTTGCAAGTGTTCCGTTCTCGTATTTTGCCACAAGCAATGCCATCATGCTACTTTCCCTGACATGGCTGATTGGCTTGTTTGTTTTTCCATACAAAAACAGGTTAAAAGCCAATCCGGAAGTATGGTTGTTTGTCATGATTTATTTACTCCATATAATATGGATCTGGAACACAAGCAATTATGACTACGCACTGGAGGATCTGCGGAAAAAACTCCCCTTGCTTGTATTGCCCGTCATATACGCTTCCATACCCTCTTTTAACAGAACCGGCAGAGATATCATTCTTCACATATTTTTGCTTGCAATGATTGTTTCAGGCATTTTTATTTTCCTTTCCAGAGCCGGTATCATGGGCGATGCAGGCAGCAATGCCAGAAATTTCTCACCCTTTATAAATCACATAAGGTTAAGCCTGATGCTATCTCTGGGGATCTTTATTGCTGTCTGGTACATCAGAAAAACAAGCCGGTTGAATCAAAAACTCATCTACAGCCTGAGTGCCATTCTTTTTCTTGCGTCAATGGTCGTCCTACAGGTGCTAACAGGCCTTATCATCACATCCCTGGTCGCAATAATTCTGCTGATATTGCATTTCAGCCGGTTTAAAAACAACCTGTTAAAGCGCAGCATTTTAACAGGTTTAATTGCACTACCCCTGGCATTAGGCCTTTACCTCTACAGCCAGATTCATGCTTTTTATATTCCTGAAGATCCTTACCCCAAAACATTTGACATAAAAACAAACCAGGGAAACCCGTATAAACACAACCTGCATTCAGAACAACTGGAAAACGGCAATTATGTATATCGCTTTGTTTCCTTTAATGAAATCGAAAATGCATGGAATGAGAGGAGCCAAATAAATTATGACTCCCAAAGCAAAAATGGTTATGAAATCAAGCACATTCTAATCCGTTTTTTAACCTCAAAAGGAGAGTTCAAAGACGCTGAAGCTGTACAGAAGCTAAGTAAACAGGAAATCCGTGCAATTGAATCCGGGTGCACCAATGTTCGTTTTTTGGACAAAAAAGGCCTGAACTCACGCCTGTATGCACTCATCTGGCAGATCCACATGTATTATCACGGCGGAAATCCATCCGGCAAATCTTTGATTCAACGAATAGTCTACCTCGAAACCGGATGGCACATAGCCCGCGACAACTTATTGACAGGTGTAGGTACAGGCGATGTCAACGACAGCTTTATGCATCAGTATCGGGAGGATAATTCTCCACTGCAGCCTCAATACAGACGCCGCACCCATAATCAATACGTAACAATTCTCATTGCTTTTGGCGTATTTGGGTTTTTTCTGTTCTTATTAGGCTGGTTCATGCCTGTCATAAAAAAACATGGTATGAAAAACTTTCTCTTTGCAAGTTTCTTTCTGATTGCGACTTTCAGCATGCTGAACGAGGACAGCCTGGAAACTTTAACTGGTGCTACTTTTATTTCATTGTTTTATTCACTATTTTTATGGGGCATAAATCACAAAACTATGTTTCAGGAAAAACACATGCAAAAAGCCATTCAACTGGCGAAAGATAATATCCCCTCAGGCAATGGGCCATTTGGGGCAGTAATTGTAAAAGATGGTAAAATCATTGCAGAAGCCTCCAATTCAGTTACAAGAAACAACGATCCTACAGCTCATGCTGAGGTAAATGTAATCCGCAAAGCCAGTGAAAACCTAAAAACATTTGATCTTTCAGGCTGTGAAATTTATTCATCCTGTGAACCCTGCCCCATGTGCCTGGGAGCAATATACTGGGCTCGTCTGGATAAGCTTTATTTTGCTTCCGACAGAAAAGAAGCCGCAGAAGCCGGATTTAGCGATGAGTTTATTTACGATGAGTTAGGTAAAAACATCAGGGAACGAAGCATCCCAACACGGCAGATGATGCAAGACAACGCAAAGAGTGTTTTTACGAGCTGGAAAGACTTCGAAAATAAAATCATGTATTGATGCAAATTCCCCGGAATTTTAAAAAAAACGCACTAACACTTAAAAAACCATTTTTTCGCCAGGATGTTCTGGATCTTGCCCCGGCCTTATTGGGTAAATTAATTGTCATAGATGACGGGAATCAGCAACGTAGTTTTCGCATTACAGAAACCGAAGCCTATCGCGGGGAAGAAGACATGGCCTGCCATGCAAGAAAGGGCAGAACCAAACGTACAGATCCCATGTACCATACCGGCGGGATACTCTATATATACCTTATATATGGCATGCACTGGATGACCAACGTTGTAGCTGGTGAAGCAAATGAGCCTCAGGCAGCCCTTATCCGAAGCCTTGATACAGTTGAAGGCCCCGGGCGAACCAGCAAAGCACTGGGCATTGACAAAGGGTTTAATTATAAAAAGCTATTTGATTCAGACCGCATTGCATTATTGGATGACGGATTAATCCCGACATATGAAAGCCTGCCGCGGGTGGGAATTGATTACGCAGGTGACCACTGGAAAAACATTCCCTGGCGTTTTAAACTAAATCCATCTCAATTAACTGATCAATAACCTGTGGATAGTAGCGATACTCCAATTTATGAATGCGGTTGGCAAGGCTTGAGACATCGTCTCCGGGTAAAACCGGACACCGCGCCTGCAAAATCAGACGGCCTTCATCGTATTTTTCGTTAACATAATGTATGCTGATACCACTTTCGGTTTCATTATTTTCAATCACGGCCTGATGAACTTTATCCCCATACATACCCTTGCCACCGTAGGCTGGTAACAAAGCAGGATGAATGTTTATAATACGCTTATCAAATGCCTGAATTAAATCCGATGGGATAAGCGCCAGAAAGCCGGCAAGAACAATCAAGTCGATCTTATTATTTTTAAGTAATGGCATCAGTTTTTCACCGGATTTCAAAGTTTTCCTGCTGATGTAATGCGCATCAATTTTGAGCCGTTTAGCCCGCTCAAAGACACCCGCATCTTTCCGGTCACTGATAATCACTTTCACGCGTACATCCTCACTATCAGCAAAATATCTGGCAATATTTTCAGCATTGGTGCCTGATCCTGAGGCAAAAATGGCGATGTTTTTCATGGCTTAAATATTTAGCATTCAAAGTAACCCATAATTCTTCTATCAAAAAAATTCAAATTTATTTGGAATTATAATTTATTAATTTGTTTCTTTGTAAGCTCAAAACGCAATCAAAATTAGTATTAACATAAATTTAGAACTATGTCTGATTTTGCATCAAGAGTAAAAAGTATCATCGTTGACAAATTAGGAGTTGACGAAAATGAGGTAACACCGGAAGCTAGTTTCACAAATGATTTAGGAGCTGACTCTCTTGACACTGTTGAACTCATCATGGAATTTGAAAAAGAATTTGATATTTCAATTCCCGATGAAGAGGCCGAAAAAATTGCAACTGTAGGTGACGCGATCAAGTACATTGAAGAAAACGCTAAGTAAGATTCTATAATCTTTCAATCGACATTTTATGGATCTAAAACGAGTAGTTGTTACGGGAACAGGCACCATTTCCCCTTTGGGAAATAATGTGTCCGATTTTTGGAATGCCCTTTCAAACGGTGAATCCGGTAGTGACTGGATTACGCATTTCGATGCATCTCTGTTCAAAACCCGTTTTGCCTGCGAGGTTAAAAATTTCGATCCCAAGGAACATCTGGACCGTAAAGAAGTCCGTAAAATGGATCGATTCACTCAGTATGCACTGGTTTCAGTGTCCGAAGCCCTAAAGGCTTCTGGTTTAATTGATGATGAAAACGTCGACAGAGACGACATTGGTGTGATCTGGGCCTCCGGTATTGGTGGCCTGGACACACTTATTGAAGAAATTAAGGGATATATTGAAAACGATTACAAACCGCGTTTCAGCCCTTTCTTTATTCCGAAAATGATTTCTGATATCGCCGCTGGTCATATCAGCATGAAATACAAGTTCCGTGGCCCCAACTTTGCCACAGTTTCTGCCTGCGCCTCTTCCTCAAATGCCATCATTGATGCCTTCAATTACATCCGCCTGGGGAAAGCTACTGCTTTTGTCACCGGTGGTTCTGAAGCAGCAATCAATGAAGCCGGCCTTGGTGGTTTTGGTTCTATGCAGGCTATTTCCAGAAACAATGATGCGTATAAATCTGCATCACGCCCCTTCTGCGCCACACGCGATGGCTTTGTGATGGGTGAAGGTGCCGGAGCCATCATTCTGGAAGAGTACGAACACGCTGTAAAACGAGGTGCTCCCATTCTTGCTGAAATCATTGGAGGCGGCATGTCTGCAGATGCGCATCACATTACCGCACCAGATCCCGACGGTTTCGGTGCTTCATTGGTAATGAAGCGGGCACTGGACGATGCCAAACTCAATCCAGACAAAGTGGATTACATCAATGTACACGGTACGGCTACCCCAATTGGTGATGTAGCTGAGCTTAAAGGCATTCATAAAGTATTCAACGATCATGCATTTGAGCTGAATGTCAGCTCAACCAAATCCATGACAGGACATCTGCTTGGAGCTGCAGGAGCACTTGAATCTATTGCCGGACTGCTCGCAATACAGAACAACCTGGTGCCCCCTACCATCAATCATCATGAATGGGATGAAAATATTGACAAACGCTTTAACCTGACACTTAACAAAGCGCAGGAAAAGAAAGTCAATTATGCCATGAGTAATACATTTGGATTCGGTGGACACAATACATCCATCTTATTTAAAGCTTTCGACAAATAATCGCAAGCGTGTTATCCAGGTGGCTTAATAATCTGTTTCCGGTATTCAAGAAAAACAAGCAGTACAAATCGGTTCTGGGGTTTTATCCCCGCGATGCATCCTTGTATCAAACTGCGTTGCGACACAGGTCCGCCAGCCTGGGGTATGGAAAAAACCGCCTCAACAATGAGCGCCTGGAATTTTTAGGTGATGCCATACTTGATGCTGTTATATCCGAATATCTTTATATCGCACATCCCGACTGGGATGAAGGCCAACTTACCCGTATCCGGTCTAATATGGTTAAGCGCGAAAGCATGAACCAAACGGCATTTAAATTGGGCATTGACAAATTGCTAATCATTAATGAAGAGGCCTGCAACCAAAGCAAAAGCATTTATGGAAATGCCCTTGAAGCTGTCATCGGAGCCATTTATATCGATAAGGGCTACAAATTCTGTAAAGATTTTCTGATTCGCAAGTACATCCCCTGCCTTTCCTCGCAATTAACTGAAAGTCAAAATTACGACCATAAATCACAACTGTACCATCTGGTTCAGGAAAAAAAGTGGTCTATCCGTTTTGATACCTTTGAACATATTGAAGAAAACGAACATATTCCTCATTTTGAAGCCAACCTCATTATCGAAAACATGTTTGTTGCTGAAGGCAAGGGCTGGTCAAAAAAAGAGGCAGAACAAAATGCATCCCAATCTGCACTTGAAAAACTAGAGGTTTAATCCTATCTTTACGGATTAACAATTCGATGATCCGTGAATACTGAAAAGCGCTTGAAATACAAACCACAATCGGATTTCTCCCTGATTGCTATTGCTACCAGCGAAGATGCATACCGGCTCTCATGGTTAATCAATCAGGCCGCAGGTATTCGTTTAACCCGCACAGAACCACTTAAAATATGGCACAAATCGTTAGAAAATCCAGGTGAGTTTATGTGTTATGAACATACCAATGAGTTGGGTAAAGCCGTTTACAGGTTGGTTGCGAATCGCTCTGTCAATGGATTTCTGGAAAAAGAATACAAACAATTTGATTTTTTCCTTCAGTGTTTCGACCTTCCTGAAAAAGCGAGCAGGGAACTAATGGAAATACTAAAACGCGAAAAGGACATCCTGACGGCAAGCCTTATCAGTAATCCGGGTAATAATCTCACTCAAAAATTAATGATGTAAGTAATTATGAAAAAGATGGACTTTGATTTATTAAAAAAGCTAAGTGAAGCGCCAGGTGTCAGTGGCTTTGAGACCCCAATACGAAACATCATAAAAACAGAAATTCAGGGCCTGGCCGATTACGTAAGTACCGACAACATGGGCAACCTTACGGCTGTTATCAAAGGTAAAACTGATAAAAAACTGATGGTTGCAGCCCACATGGATGAAATCGGCTTCATCGTTACACACATTGATGACAATGGCTTTGTACGATTTACAACCCTTGGCGGATTTGATCCCAAGACACTCACTGCACAACGGGTTATTCTCCACGGGAAAAAGGATATCATTGGTGTAATGGGCTCTAAACCCATCCACATGATGGATGATGAAGAAAAAAAGAAAAATCCTAAAATCAAGGATTATTTTATCGATACAGGCATGACAAAGAAGGCCGTGGAAGAGATTATTGAACCCGGCACTCCGATTACCCGCGAACGCGAATGCATACGCATGGGCGATTGCATTAACGGCAAGTCGCTTGACAACCGTGTATCCGTTTTTGCGCTGATCGAAACACTAAAACAGCTTAAAGGAAAATCCCTGCCATATGATTTGTATGCGGTGTTCACCGTGCAGGAAGAACTTGGCCTCAGGGGTGCACAGGTATCAGCTTTGGAAATCGAACCTGATTTTGGTATTGCTGTTGATACCACCATTGCCTTTGATGTACCCGGCGCACAAGCACACGAAATGGTTTCAAAACTGGGAGATGGCACGGCCATAAAGCTCATGGATTCGATGGCAGTAGCCGACGAGCGAATGATTCGCTATATGAAGGAAACAGCAAAATCCAATGAGATAACATACCAGACAGAAATCATGGCTGCCGGAGGTACCGATACAGCTTTCATTCAACGGATGAACAAAAGCGGAGCCATAGCCGGTGCCATCTCCATACCAACACGCCACATTCATCAGGTGGTGGAATCGGTACATGAGCAGGATGTACTTGCAAGTATTGATCTGCTTTCTGCCTGCATACTAAACATTAACAAAGGCAACTGGGAATACTAACAAGATGGGCGTAATAGCAAGACAAAGCATCAAAGGCTCCATTTACTCCTACCTGGGAGCGGGCATTGGATTTCTGAATGTCGGATTTCTGATGCCGCTTCTGCTGAAAACCAGTCAGATTGGCCTGATCAATGTATTGGTGGCTATGGCGGTTATGCTTTCTCAGATAGGCAGCCTCGGCTTTGTTAATGTTACGCTGCGGCTTTTCCCGTATTTCAGAACAAAAGACAAACAGCATCAGGGGTTTTTAAAGCTGCTTTTGCTTTTTTCACTTATAGGCTTTGCTTTATGCCTGATCATTTTCTTTATTACCAAAGACAGGATAATTGCCAATAATATTGATAAATCCCCTTTGCTGGCAGAAAACATTTATTACCTGATTCCCTTTGTTCTGGCCTCCCTGTTTTATCTCCTCTTTGACGGCTTTTACCGGGTTATATACCGTGCCAGCACATCGGCATTTTTTAAAGACTTTACTTTTCGCATACTGGTCCTTATCAATTTAGGCCTGTATTATTTTCACTTGATTGATTTCAATACATTTCTGAACCTATACGTACTGGCCTTTGCATCACCGGCCATATTGATGTTTTTTTACCTGCTTTTTATCGGCGAATTCAGGCTTTCCGGTTCGTTAAAAGAGCCTGAGCCGGGATTGTACAGGAAACTTATCAGCGTAGCCTTCTTTGGGCTGATATCGGGCTTTAGTACCATCGCCATGCTGAATATTGACAAGTATATGGTCAACCATTTTCTCGATCTGGATGCAGCCGGTATCTATTCGATTTCATTCTTTTTCGGATCGCTGATCCTGATACCCGGAAAAGCCATGCGCCGCATATCAACCACTGTTCTAACAGATGCATTCAAACAGAAAGACAACGCTCAGATTAAACGGGTATACAACAAAACCACTTTGTCGATGTTGTTGATTGGTGCTGTGTTGTTTGTGTTCCTCTGGGCCAATATCGACAATGTATTCCGGATTCTTCCTGAACCATACAGCAGCGGTAAATGGGTGATGTTTTTTATCGGTCTGGCTTTTATTTTGAATTTAAGTTCCGGCCTTAGCAGTCAGATAATATTGTATTCAGATTATTACCGCCTTCATTCACTGATTATGATCAGCTCCATTGGGCTAATCGTGGCTTTGAATTTTACCCTTATTCCATTACTGGGCATCACAGGTGCAGCAATAGCTACAGCTGTAACCTACCTGTCAATTGGAATTTTCAGATGGGGATTCATCTGGTCTAAGTTCGGGCTTCAGCCATACAGTAAAGAGCATCTGATTGTATTGTTATCTGCTGGTGCCATCTACCTGTTTTCGCTACTGATACCTCAGTTATCGCTCATCCCTGACATCATAGTGCGCAGCCTTTTCATCGGGCTGGCGTTTTTGATACTCATCCGTACGAGCAAGGTATCTCCTGAAGCAAACCATCTGATTGACACCTTTATCAATCGCTTTAAAAAGTAACTAGTTTTTGCTTGTTTTCCAGTGTGAGAGGTCTCTGTCAAGCAATTTCTCAAGCCGTTCAACATCCTCACGGAATTCGTTGTAAAGCTGTTTATGGAATGCTTCATCCAGTGGCTGACGTTTGGCTTTCACCCTATTCAGTTTATTGATAAATTTCAGCACACTCACACCTTCGGGAATTCCAAGGCGACGCTTAACAAGCATAACGCCAGGGTATTTCTTTGCAGTTTTGGAAACCAGATTAGCAAGTTTAGTATTTTTAAAATATCGATTTTCATTTTTGGGTGTAAAATCCGTTCTGTTATCAGAATCTACGCCCAGAAAATCCAGGGTCTCTTCATATACGTTCTTTGTATCGGCAACAAAATCATCAAATATAATGACCTTAACTCTGTCGCGGTCTACCCTGCTGAATAAACGCTCAAGCTGTTTGCCGGTACTGCATACCTCCCTGTACTGAATCAGTTTTGGTTCCCGGTTATCAGGCGGAAGATTTTCTCCCCTTTTCCGGCTTTCCTGCAAATCCCAGGCCTTTCTAAAATCAACCACATTTTCATTGATGCGTGATCGGATGTGTGTGGAATGTAAAGAATAGACCATGCTTACCGGATCCCTCAGCATAACGATAAACTTTGCATCCGGGTTAAATTCCATGATGTTTGGTACCGCTTCATCGGAATACAGGTAATAAACGCTCCCTTCACCCACAGCTGTTTTGCCCTTTGAGTTATAAAAGCACTGGTTCAGATATAGTTCAAGCGACCGAAACCCCCGGTGTTTATCCGAAAAATCTGTGCAGAAAAAATTGGGTTCTTTCGGGTAGGAGAAATGAATATCGGGGTGTTCACGCAGATATTCGCTCAGTGCGGTTGTCCCGCATTTGGGCGCTCCTATGATGAAAAAGTTCGGCTTTTTTACGTTTTTGGATACCTTCATTTTGTCCTTTACTAATGTATGTGTTTTCGTTCTATGTTCAAAAATACAACCCCGATATGGAAGTTGCAAACCAAAAAAATTATTGGGTCATTTTATTGCTTCCAGGCGATTGCGAATGCGCTCCAGGAAATCCTTATCTGTTTTATAAAAATGCCCCGGGATAAAAATTTCCGTTTTAAAATGCTTTACATACGCATCAATGGCTTTTTTATCGACAGGCGTACCGTCAATTGCCCTAAAGGCTTCACCCGGATCAGCAAAATCATCAACAGCAAAACAGGAGGGATTGTTTTTGTAAAATGCCTTACCCAGCAACAGAACTTTTTTATACTGCGCAACACTTTGCAGGCCCACACTGGAATTAATGTTAACAACAAATTCCGATTTTTTAATCAATTCATCCAGATCCGATTTTTGGGTAAGTAACACACGATCGTTATCAATAAACCGGGAATAATCAACAGGTTCGACCTCCATCGGATGTTCTTTTATTATCACTTTATAGCCAGCTTTCAGCAACTCGGGCAAAATGTACTCAACTGCAGCATACATGCTGTTATACGGGCTATTAAGAATAACCTGAGTATCAGAATTCACCTGCAGCGGAAAAAACACATATTTTCCGATGCCATCGTAATTGATCTCTTCAACCTTCGCTTTTTGAAATCGCTTTTTTGCTTTATCCTGATTGCGCTTTTTACTGATAAAATTAATTAAAAACCGGTTATACCGGGGATCAACCAGACGATACAATGCCCTAACACCTTCATTATGACGCACTTTTTCCAGATTAAACTCCGGATCAGGCATAAATGACGTATGCGGATAGGTGAATTCAAGGAAATCAGTGTAATTAAGCTCTGCAAACGACGCATCCGCATTTACACCTTCGGGATCCATCTGAATGCTGTTCGGAAAATACCCATGCTCAAAGAAAAACGTTTTTATCTTCAGTTCGCGGCACACATCGGTTTCAACATTAAACAAACCGTTCAGTATAAGAACCATATCAAGCCCTGCATCTTTCAAAGCTGACTTGCAGGCGGTGTATTCCCGGTTTTTTTCCCGAATCAGTTTTTCAGTGGATTTGAGCCTGTAATTGCGGACGTAATACTGTATCAGCTTATGCCTTTCAGAATAATAATGCTCCTCTGCGTTTGCTTTGCCACAGTTCACATACGGGATATGATGCTTACTTAACTGTTTTCTTATAAAATAATCCGGATTCAGGTAAATAAGTTCATGACCAGATTTCTGAAGATATTTAATAAGATTGACGTTAAATTCTAAGTAGTTGGCTGCGTTATTTACAATTGCGATTTTCATTGATGTTGTTGATTAGACCATTTTTTACTCGTGCTTCAAAATTACAAAAATACCTTTGCTTTTGCTGGTCTATGTCGTATAAATCAGGAAATAATAAACAAAATAAGCGAGCAAAAACATCAAGCCTTCCCACCACCTTATTCTTGCCCGTTTTACCGGCAACATAAAAATGAGAAGCAACAGGCAAACACCAACCATCCAGAACCAGTCAAAACGTAAGACCTCTTCGGTTACCGGGATATCTGTCACCAGCGAGGTAACACCAAGTATACCAAAAATATTGAAAATGTTTGACCCGATAAGGTTGCCCACAGAAATATCAAGCTCTTTTCTTACCGCTGCCATGATAGAGGTAGCCAACTCCGGAACAGAGGTTCCGAATGCAATCACTGAAAGCGAAATCACACGCTCACTGACCCCCCATGCAATGGCAATTTCACTGGCACTGTTTACCAGCAAGTTGGAGCCTAAAATTAAGCCACCAATGCTCACCATGACAATAACAAAAGATAACCACGCAGAAAAGGGGGACACTTCTCTTACCTGATTTTTCATTTCCTCACGTGAAGATCGAATTGAATACAACACATACGTAATCAGCAAAATCACAAATAACAGCCCTTCATAAAACGCAAGGATTCCATCAAGTGAGAATAATAAAAACAGTACCGTAGCCACCATCATCACAAGCCAGTCAACCCGAACCGTTTTTCGCCGTACCGGAATGCTTATCAACAAAGCTGTAAACCCAAGCACCAGTGCAATATTGGATATGTTGGAGCCAACAACATTTCCGATAGCAATATCAGGGTGCCCGGAAAGTGCAGCATTAAGGCTCACAACAAGCTCAGGAGCTGATGTTCCAAGGGATACAATGGTTACACCCACGACCAGGGGAGAGACATGAAATCGCTTGGCCAGTGAAGATCCGCCACGGACAAGCCAGTCGCCGCTGAAAGCCAGCAAAATCAAACCAAACAACAAGAGGGCAAATTCCGTTATCATAAGGGCAAATTTAAGATTTCTCATCAAATTTTGCCTTGTTTCTAATAAAATGATACCTTATGGCTATGAAAAAAATGCATGAACAACTTACAGCACAGCGAAAGTTTTTTGAATCGGGCAACACACAATCCGTGGCTTTCAGAAAAAGCATGCTGCACAGCCTGCATACCTGTATTTCTGATAACGTTGAAAAATTAAGTGAGGCTCTGGAAAAAGACCTTGGCAAATCCGCGTTTGAATCGTACACTACGGAAATTGGCTATGCCCTTGATGAGATTTCCCATCAGATCAGACATGTAAAAAAATACAGCCGAAAAAGGTTTGTACGCACCAATCAACTGATAAATTTCTGGTCGCAAAGCCGGATCATTCCGGAACCTTACGGGCAGGTGCTGATTATTTCGCCCTGGAATTATCCTGTCAATCTGACAATAGCACCACTGGCATCAGCCATTGCAGCAGGCAACGTTATCAGCCTGAAACCCTCGGAGTTTTCTTCCCACACCTCTGCACTGCTTGGCACATTATTCAGACAGTATTTTCCGGAAAACTACATCCATGTTTTTCAGGGAGAAAAAGAGGTTTCACAAGCCTTGCTGGAAAAAACATGGGATTATATCTTTTTTACCGGCAGCCCGCGTGTTGGTAAAATTGTCATGGAAAAAGCAGCCAAAAATCTTACACCTGTGACCCTTGAACTTGGCGGAAAAAGTCCTGTATATGTTGATAAAAGTGCTAATGTAAAACTTGCTGCCAAACGCATCATCTGGGGAAAACTCTTAAATGCCGGTCAAACCTGCATCGCTCCGGATCATGTTTACGCCCATACCGAAATTGCTGAAGAACTTATGGACGCCATGATTCATCACATCCGGGAGTTTTGGGGGGAAGAACCAACGGATCATCCGGATTACCCTACCATTATTAATCAGGAAAAAGCCGAACGCCTTAAGAACCTGATACGAGAATGTGATATAAAATGGTCGGGCAAAATTGACACAGATGCCAAAAAATTCAGCCCTGTCATTGTAAAAAACTGTTCTGAATCTCACCCCCTCATGCAGGAAGAAATTTTCGGGCCGGTATTACCCGTAATTTCTGTAGAATCAGCTTCCGAGGCCACCGAAAAAATCCGTTCAAGGCCAAAACCCCTGGCTTTCTACTTATTCACCACCAACAAAAAACAACAAGCTCAATTTGAAACCGATATCAGCAGTGGCGGCATGTGCATCAACGATACCATTATGCACATCACCAATCCACGGCTGCCTTTCGGTGGTGTTGGCAACAGTGGTATGGGAACCTATCACGGCAAGGCCGGATTTGATACCTTTACGCATTATAAATCATATCTGAAAAAATCCAATCTTACAGATCCGGCATTACGCTATCCGCCATACACAAAGCTAAAGCTAAAGCTGGCCAAACGCGTATTAAAATAACGCCAAAATAACATTAATCAATAAGATGCTGCTCTTTTAGCAGTTCAAGGAACCTGTAATCCTGAGCATACCAGTTTTTCAGATTCTTTCTTGCTACAGAATCCAGGCTTTTATCCAGGCTATCCGGGTTCTTGTGGGTGTTCACATCATCATCAGGCAGGCTAATGTATTCCGGTAGGTTAAGTGTTTTTTTAAGCTGTTGGAAATCCTGATTGAGTGTTTTTTGTGTTCCCACAAAGATCACATCATTCAGGCGAGTCAAAAAATAGGTTTCGTTTTCAAACCAATCCCAATAAGAAGATTTCACATGATAAATCTCTTTCATGGCTTTTGCTGCGGCTTTGGCTCTGGGTTCATCCTGATCACACAATGCCATTGCCAGCTCATTGGGTGTATCAAACCACCTGAAAGCCTCCTCTTCTCCTTTCGTCCATTCACGGTAAATACGCGGCATGCCCTTGCGTTTACGGGAATAAAAACCACTGACAAAACGATCCACAGGATCACGCACAACGAAAAACACCTTTTCGCCTTCGGGCACATCCATCAGGGTGAAATTATGGGGATGCGCAAACAGCACATGACCCGGGTAAACCAATGGTTTGTTTTTAATGTTCAGAGCAGACTTTATGGCAGTACCACCACTTTTACCAATGTGCAAAAAATGGACGACACTTCGGTTTTCACGGGTTGCTTTTTGCCGGTAATACCAAAGTCTGGCGGATTTTATCAGGCTTCCGATCATAGACAGATTTAAACCTGAGTTTTAAACTGCTCCAAAAACCGCTTATCATTTTCAAAATACAGGCGCAAATCGTTGATGCCGTATTTCAACATGGCAATACGTTCTATACCAAGACCAAAGGCAAAACCTGAGTAGATATCGGGATCAATATCGGCACTTTCCAGCACATTGGGGTCAACCATACCGCAACCGAGGATTTCGAGCCAACCGGTATATTTACACACATTGCACCCCTTGCCACCACAAAGCGAACAGGAAACATCCATTTCTGCCGATGGTTCGGTAAAGGGAAAATAGGACGGTCTCAGCCGGATTTGTGTAGTTTCACCAAAGAATTCACGGGCAAAATACAAGAGGGTTTGTTTCAGATCAGCAAAGGATACGCCTTTATCCACATACAAACCTTCAATCTGGTGAAACTGGCAGTGAGCGCGTGCCGAAATAGCCTCGTTACGAAACACCCGGCCGGGAGTAATGCTGCGGATGGGTGGCTCCATATCCTGCATTTCATGTGCCTGAGAAGATGAGGTATGGGTTCTGAGCAGTACATCCGGATTTTTTTCAATAAAAAAGGTATCCTGCATATCCCTGGCCGGATGTTCAGGAGGGAAATTCAGCAAACCGAAATTATGCTCATCATCCTCAATTTCCGGGCCATCTGCAATGACATAACCCAGACGCTGAAAAATATCAATCATTTCACGGCGAACCAGGGCCAAAGGGTGACGTGTACCGGTTTCAGCATGATAACCCGGTCTGCTTAAATCGAGGTGCGAATAATCTTTCCCCTTATCAGCAAAGGATTTGCGCAGATTATCAATTTTTTCTGCGGCCATTTGTTTTAACTGATTGATTCGCTGGCCAAATTCCTTCTTTTGGTCTGCCGGCACATCTCTGAATTGCTTAAACAATGAAGGGATTTCCCCGTTTTTGCTAAGCATTTTCAGGCGAAATGCCTCCAGTTGCTCCTCTGTTTCCGCTTCAAACTCTTTTACTTCGTTTTTCAGTTTTTCTATCTTCTCAAGCATAATATTCCGCATTTGAAAATGTAAAAGTACAAAATTGATCTGACTAGCCCTTAAGCTTATTATTTTCCAGCTTGTTTTTTAATTTTACGCCATTCTTTTTCGCTGATGACACGGGTATCCAGGATAAGCACATCCTTCATGGGACGGTTACGAATATCGGTTTTCATATCGCTGATTTCTTCAACCACATCCATACCGAGAATGACCTCGCCAAAGACAGTATATTCACCATCCAGATGGGGACTTCCACCCACCGTTTTATACAATTCGCGTTGCTCCTGATTGAGATCAAACAACTCAACACTGTCAGCTTTCATCATAGGCCTGACCTTTTTTTTCAGATCAAGGTAAATCTCATTAAACGCTTCCCGTTTTTGATGGCGGCGAAGTGAATCCACTTTCTCCATAAGCTCTTTGTTTTCCGGACGTTTAAGGTAACGGTTGATATACTTGCTGTATACCTGGGTGTTGCGCCGTTTTATTAACAAATCAAGCTGTGCATCTTCCCAGACATTTCCTTCAACGATATAAAACTGTGAGCCGGATGACCGTTTTTCCGGGTTCACATTATTGGCCTCCCTTGCAGCTGCAATCGCTCCGCGTTTATGGTATATCCCATCCACGATCTCAGCTTCAATGGTATAACCCGGGCCACCATTTCCAAGCCTTTCATCCCGACCGGCATTTTTTGATTCCGGATCCCCACCCTGTATCATAAACTCATCAATCACACGGTGAAAAAGCAAACTATCGTAAAACGTAGAGTCTGCAAGTTTCAGAAAATTGTCCCGGTGTTTGGGGGTTTCATTGTAAAGTTTGACGTAAATATCCCCTTTATTTGTTTCGATAAGCACTTTTTTTTCAACCGGACCCTTGGGGCGAAACAAGGCACATGATGCAATCAGCAGAACAACAAAGGCAAAAGCAAATAATTTTCTCATGGTATGTTTTCTTGAAAGTTCCAAAAAGATTTTTTAATATTGTAAGTCACAAAAGTAACCAATTTACCCGATCATGAAACGAAAATTTCTGAAGATTCTGCCTGTTCTGGTTTTAAGCGCAACCATAAGCATCGTTTTTAGTTGCAAAGAACCCGAACCACCCAAAGCTAAAATTACTGTTCTTGACCAGGACGGGCAACTGGTTGATGAAGCCATGGTGGTAATCAAAGCTCCTGACTCGGACAACTCATCAACCAGAGTATATCTCTCATCCGGGATAAAAGAGATTGCAGACACATCCTTTACAGAGGATGGTATAGTCAGAAAGGAGTTTTTATATGAATCCATTTATCGTGTTGAAGTAACCAAAGCCGGCGACAACAACGTCCCAACACGTCGTGGTATTGGTGTCCTTATACTTGAAAACGATGAAACCTACGAAGAAACCATTACGATAACACCGCAAACCAGTTTCTGATATGAAAGTTTTTTTCTCAGTACTGTTGTGTGTTGGCATATTTTCCGGCGCCTTTGCACAAACTGTATTCACATCCACAGACTATCCTGAAACCGGAAGCATTTTTCCTAAAATCACATATCTGAACAACCCCGGAGATTCACCCGCCTTTGTTCAGGATTATTACATTGAAGGCAGCTGGGAGTTTCATACTGTTGACAGCTTCTCTCAATACCTTGTTGATACTGTATATTTCAAAGAACCTCAGGCTTATGATACGGCAGGCAATTTCACAGGTGCCACGCATCTGAGGCAATATAACAATCAGGATATTTTCATTGAAAAGGATGATGCTGCCGCATTAGCCCTGGGTTTTGGCGGAGATATGTTTGGTACCGGCATGAGCATCCCGATAGCCGGGAGCACTCCCCTTAAAATGATGGAATTTCCGACAACCACAGGCACATCCTTTAGTGATGACACCTATGGTGAGCGTGTCATGCCGGTTTCAGCACTGGAACCCATCATTCCACCAGATTATTACGATGATTTTGCATCAAGCTTTGATTCAGTCAAAATAATGCTGAGCATGGAAGTTGAGTCTGATATAGCTGATGAACCTCAGGTTAGTGTAAACCTTCCATCTGCATTCGGTGGTAATTATACATGTCTGGAAGAACACAACCGGCTTATTACCAATATAAACGTATACGGCAGATTTATTTTAACAAGTTCATGGGTTCCACTTGGCGATTACCTCCCAATGGAACTCCCCTACATTGATACAACACACAGCATCAATCTCTGGAACCCGGCTTTTGCCACTCCTTTTGTTGAAATGGAAACAACTGCCGAACATGATACACTGCACTCGGTGAAATTTAATCATAACGGACAATCCGGTTTTGCTCATCACCAACCGGGAACATTCGAAGTGTATCCCAATCCGGCAAAACAAAAAGTGTCCGTCAATCTGGATAATCTGGAACAAAGCGCTAAAGCCATTCATATTTCCAATGTCAGTGGAAAAATCATAAAAAAAATGGCTGTGAATTCAAACTTTATTATATTTGCAGCTGATGATTTCACCGCAGGTTGGTATGTCATCAGTGTTCTCAATAAAAACAGCAATATTATTGCCCGACAAAAGTTGCTGATAATGAATTGATTTTTTACGGGGTATTAGCTCAGTTGGCTAGAGCGTTTGACTGGCAGTCAAGAGGTCATCGGTTCGACTCCGATATACTCCACACATCCAAAAGGGATACGTTGAAATATTTTATGAACAGGGAGAGGCGACTCTCCCTGTTTTGTATAAGCACATTTATAATTTACAGCTATGGACACAAAAAACAAAGGTTTTGACACCAGGCAGATTCATGCCGGGGATTTTGAAGATCAGTTTGGATCAGCAGTAGCGCCCATTTATCAAACATCCACATTTGCTTTCAAAGATGCGGATCACGGTGCACGTCTTTTTAAAGGCGATGACTCAGGATACATCTACACACGTTTAGCAAACCCCACCATTGAAGCTCTTGAAAATAAGCTGGCTGCACTCGAAAACGGCGTTGGTGGTATCGCACTTGCCAGTGGCATGGCTGCCGTTTCAACTGTTTATACCGCTCTTTTGGAGCAGGGTGACCACATGATCAGCACCCATGCCGTATATGGTCCCAGCCGGATTTTAATGGAAACCATATTTTCCAAATTCGGCGTGGAATCCACGTATATGGATACCAGCAACCCAAAAGATGTTGAAGCCGCCATCAAGGAAAACACTAAATTGATTTTCCTGGAAACACCAGCCAACCCAACCATGGAGCTTTCCGATATCAAAGCCATATCTGATATTGCACATAAACATGACATTCCTGTCGTAGTTGACAACACCTTTAGCAGCCCATATTTGCAGCAACCACTGGATTTGGGTGCAGACATTGCTTTGCATTCGCTTACAAAATTCATCAATGGTCATGCAGACATTGTTGGTGGGGCTTTGATAGCAAAAGATGAAGACATGCTAAAGAAACTACAGGTTACCATGCGATTCATGGGAGGAAATATGGATCCGCATCAGGCTTATATGGTATACAGAGGCGTTAAAACCCTTTCACTTCGCGTGCAAAAAGCAACCGACAACGCTAAACTTGTAGCAGAATACCTGGATAACCACCCAAAAATCAAATGGGTAAATTATCCCGGTCTGAAATCTCACCCACAGCATGAACTGGCAAGCAAACAAATGAAAGACTTTGGTGCTATGCTGTGCTTTGAGGTAGAGGGAGGTTTCAATGCAGGTAAAACACTGATGAATAATGTGCAAATTGCCCTACTTGCCGTATCACTTGGTGGTGTGGAATCACTTATTCAGCACCCGGCTTCCATGACCCATGCTGGTGTATCAGAGGAATCACGCATGAAAGCAGGTATAACTCCCGGCCTTGTTCGTTTTTCTGTCGGCATTGAAAATGCTGAGGATATTATCGATGATCTGAAACAGGCTCTTGATAAAATTTAGTTTTTAACATAATGATTTTTAAAGCAACCACGTTCTGAATCAGGCGTGGTTGCTTTTTTTGTCCGTACATACCAAGGAAAATTAAACGGTTTTGGGCATGTCATCTTGCTAAAAAACATATCTTTGCATATTAAATAAAATCTATGTCCAAGGGAAAAAAACTCATACGGTGGTTACGCGTTAAATTCAGCATTGTTTTACTGTCAGACCAAACGTTTGATCAGAAAAAGAAATGGAAATTTAACCGTTATGGCTTCATCACCCTTGTCACCGGCATTATCCTGTTCATTATTGCCATGACCACCACACTTATCGTAGTAACTCCTTTAAAAGAACTTATCCCGGGATATCCCGATAAAGAAACACGTATTGCAAGCGCTGAAAATGCAGCAAGGCTGGACAGTCTTGAGCATGAAATTGAAATCAGGGATCAGTACCTTCACAGCATGAAAGACGTTTTGCTCGGTAAAATGCCCTTCAATCCAAAACTGGAAATGTCAGAACACATCAATGACACAACACCGGTAAAATCCCTGAATGAAGAAAACCAATCTGAAAAAGTCATGGGCATAGAAGTGGAAAACAAACCCGCCGTCGTTGTTCCCAGGACACCAGCCACGCTTGTTTTTTTCCCGCCTGCTCAGGGTGTTGTTACCAACAATTTTGATCCTGTTCGAAAGCATTTTGGTACCGACATTGTTACGCGTGATAAAGAAATCGTTCGGGCAACATTGGACGGAACAGTTGTTGCTGCCAACTGGACAATGGAAACCGGATACACCATTCAGATACAGCATAAATACAACTACATCAGCATCTACCGACATTTAAAGAATATGCTGGTAGCCACCGGCGATAATGTTGAGGCAGGCCAAAGCATAGGCACATATGGCAATACAGGAGAAATCAGCTTTGGTCCGCATTTGCATTTTGAACTCTGGAACAATGGCAAAGCCCTGAATCCTGAAAATTACATAGACTTTGAATGAAAAAACAAAAGCAGATTGCCATACTGGGCTCCACGGGCTCTATAGGAACACAGACACTGGATGTTATCAAACAACATCCGGACAAGTTCAGTGCTGAAATTCTTGTTGCAGGCTCTAATGCAGATTTGCTGATTAAACAAGCAAAGGCATTTCAACCCAACATCGTAATTATTGCTAATGAAAAGCGGTATAAACATGTGTCAGATGCCCTTTCCGGTGAGCCGATCAAGGTTTTTGCAGGAGAGGCATCCATCACCGATGTGGTACAGATGTCAGAAATCGATTTGGTTGTAGCAGGCATGGTTGGCTTTGCCGGGCTGAAACCCGTTTTAAAAGCCATTGAAGCGAACAAGCCGGTTGCCTTGGCTAACAAGGAAACCCTGGTGGTTGCAGGCAGTTTAATCATGGAGACTTTAAAACACTCCCGTGCTCCCATCATACCGGTTGATTCAGAACATTCTGCTATTTTTCAGTGCCTGAATGGCGAACCTGTTAGCAGCATAAAAAAAATCATACTCACAGCTTCTGGCGGTCCTTTCAGACATAAAAGCTTAAAAGAACTATACAATGTAACTCCGGAGCAAGCACTTAAGCACCCCAATTGGGATATGGGTAATAAAGTGAGCATTGATTCCGCCAGCATGATGAATAAAGGTCTTGAAGTTATTGAGGCACGGTGGTTGTTTGGGCTTCCTTCAGACAAAATTGATGTAGTCATTCACCCCGGATCCATTGTACACAGTATGGTAGAATTTATTGACGGTTCCATGAAAGCCCAGCTGGGCAACACAGACATGCGCCTGCCTATACAGTACGCCTTAAGCTGGCCTGAAAGAATCAACACCCATGTAGATCCAATTAATCTGACTGAAATCGGGAAGCTGGAATTTGAATCCCCTGATAACAATCGGTTTCCCAACCTGCAACTTGCTTTTGACGCACTAAAGATTGGTGGAGACTCTGCATGTACACTGAATGCTGCCAATGAAATTGCCGTAGAAGCATTTCTTAACAATGAAATCCGGTTTACAGATATTGCCAGATTAAATCAACATTGTATGGATGCGCTTCCTGTTCAAAAACCCAATAGCATAGAGGATTTTATTGAATCTGATAAAAGAGCAAGAATCAAAGCAAGTGAATTGTTAAAAACACTGAAATTATGAGCGGACTTATTATGGCGGCACAACTGCTGCTGGCCTTATCACTACTTGTATTTGTCCATGAACTCGGACACTATCTGGCAGCCCGGGCATTTGGTATCAAAGTGGATAAATTCTTTATCTTTTTTGACTGGCCCGGTAAAATATACAGTAAAAAGGTAAAAGGAACAGAGTACGGAATTGGTATGTTGCCCATAGGC
The DNA here is from genome assembly GCA_964418565.1 of uncultured Bacteroidales bacterium. Classification (GTDB taxonomy): domain Bacteria; phylum Bacteroidota; class Bacteroidia; order Bacteroidales; family ML635J-15; genus JAQIBY01. The sequence continues at coordinate 58,406 of CAYQMB010000002.1, forward strand.
GGGTATGTGAAAATTGCCGGCATGATTGATGAATCCATGGACAAGGAGCAAATGAAAAAACCGCCTCAACCATGGGAGTTCCGCTCAAAACCGGCCTGGCAACGCCTCATCGTTATGATTGCCGGCGTGGTAATGAATGTTATCATTGGCATACTGATTTTCACCTTTTCACATTTGAATTATTCCGAACAGTATGTAGATGTAACCCAAATTGAGCAAGGCATTTATCCGTATGAATATGCCCGCGACATCGGCCTCCGTGCTGGTGACAAAATTGTTTCCATTGACGGGGAAAAAGTAAAGCGTATGTCGGATGTCTTGTCAACCCGCCTTTATCTGGGAGAACAAATCACGGTAAAGCGAAACGGCAATGCTCTTACAATTCCTTTACCGGATACTCTGTACCGTCATATGATGGATGCCGAAACGCCATTCCTCAGTTATGAAAATTTCCCTGTTGAAATAAAAGCCGTTACTGAAGGTAAGCCTGCCGAAAAAGCAGGCCTTCACTCTACCGACAACATCCTTGCCGTAAATGGTCATGATATACAAAGTCTGGGAGAATTCCGGGAAATGCTATTTCAAAACAAAAGTGATACTGTCCGTATGACAATCAGGCGACTGGGTAATCGCATGGAACTTCAAATGCCGGTTGACAGCACTGGCATGATTGGTATTGAACTGGATATTGATGAATATCCCACCACTGATTACACCTTTTTCTCGGCCATGAAATATGGCTGGCGCGATGCGTTTGAATCCGTCAGTGCCAATGCCAAAGGCATCGGTAAAGTATTTTCAGGTCAGGAAAAAGCCAGTGAAAGCCTGCAAGGACCTATCGGCATTGCCAAAATTTTTGGTGGAACCTGGAACTGGGCACGTTTCTGGATGCTTACCGGCATGATATCCATGGTGCTTGCTTTTGTTAATATCCTGCCAATTCCGGCCCTGGACGGAGGACATGTGCTGTTTACCCTGATTGAAATGGTGACCGGACGAAAACTTCCGGATAAATTTATGGAAATTGTGCAACTGATTGGCCTGGTAATTGTAATGGGCTTGATGATATTTGTTATTGGTAACGATATAATCAACCTGTTCCGATGAAAGCAAACACCCTCATAATCTGCCTGCTTATCCTTGCAGCTTCCCTTCAGGGAAACGCACAGGATGACTCCCGTTTTTTTCCTGATGATTACGATCAGCGCATTATGATCCTGCCTTTTGATCCTTCAATTTACATTAATGACGCAAGCGAATTGTGGATCAGAAACAGTGATATGGATTATCAGGAGTTGAAAACTTACCTCAGAAATCAGCTCAACAGCCGCATACACCTTGCTCTGGTAGATTCCTGCGAACCCATTGATCTTATGCAGGATTACACAACCGAAGCCAGAAATGAGTTATTGGGTCTGTATACCACGGTCAGCTACGAAATGCGACGTGCCATGCCGGATGAAAAGGAAGAAGACGAAGGCGAAAAATTCCTCGGACGCTTTTTTGAGAAGCGTAAAGAAAAAAACTATACCGATACGGTTGTAAAAACACGACGCGAAGCAGGGGAAGTACGGGGAAAACGCTACAACACAAGCGATAAATACCTGCATGTTATTTATCAGAATCCCGATTTTATTCCCGAACTTGCCAAACGGCGCAATCTGGATAAAATCCTGTTTGTCAATCAGCTTGAAATTCAAGGCAGATACGGTGATCCTTACATCAGCGGTGATGGCGAGTCCAGGCGGATGATAAAGGTTCATTACAGCTTATACGACAGCCAGGGCAAACTTCTGCATGGAGGTTTTTCATCCGTTACCATACCCTTTAATTTAAACGATGTGGAAACGGTTATTAAGGATTATTTTCCGGCTATTGTAAGGCAAATGATGTTAAACATTGATTTCAGCAACGAATGAAACTGGTATTTGCAAGCAACAACCCCCATAAACTAAGAGAAGTCAGATCTATCCTTGGGAAAAACCATGAGGTGATGAGTCTTGAAGAAGTCGGTTTCAACAAGGAAATTCCTGAAAATGCCGATACCCTGGAAGGCAATGCCAGAATCAAAGCTGAAACCATTTATAAAGCATTTGGGATCCCCTGTTTTGCTGATGATACCGGTCTGGAAGTCGAAGCCCTGAACAATGCCCCGGGTGTTCATTCAGCACGTTATGCAGGACCTGCTCAATCAAGCGCCGATAACCTGATAAAACTGATGGAAGTTATGCAGGGCATCAAAAACCGCAACGCCAGATTTCGTACCTCTGTCTGCCTTATTACAGATGATGAAATCCGGTTTTTTGACGGTTCGGTGAACGGCCGTATCTCACAAAATGCTGCCGGAACCGAAGGATTTGGTTACGACCCTGTATTTATCCCACTTGGATACAAAAAAAGCTTTGCTGAACTACCCGCTGAGGTTAAAAATCAAATTAGCCACAGGGGCAAAGCCATTCGAAAACTCGCAGATTACATCAACTTTTTATCCGGTCGGATATAATAAAATCATCCCTAATCAGTTTATTAAAAACATACTTGTTTCATAAGAAAAACAGGCTTATTTTTGGTTCTAGCTTAAAATGATTTATATGAAGTCCATACGCGAAGTTATAACGACCCTTTTATTTATTGTCTTCTTTCAGTTATCCTTTTCTCAGGTGGGTGTAGGGCAATGGCGGGGTCACCTTCCTTACTCGTCCGGAATTGCGGTTGCTGAAAGCAATGATAAAGTATATGCAGCTACCGATTACGCTGTGTTTTCCTATGATAAGACCAGCGGAGAAACAGAAAAACTCAATAAAATCACAGCCCTTTCAGACATTGGGGTTAGCAGTCTTGCATACAGCGACGAGCACAACTCATTAATAATCGGATACGACAACGGGAATCTTGACATTCTAAAAAACCGTCGAATCATCAACATTTCAGACATCAAACGTAAAACCATCACTGCACCAAAAAGCATCAACAACATAACCTTCATTGATGACTTTGCATTTCTGTCCACAGGATTTGGAATAGTTGTTCTTGATGTTGATCGTCAGGAAATAAAATACACTTACTACATTGGCGATATGGGGTCTTATCTCTATGTTTACGATATTGATTCTGATGGTGAATACATTTATGCCGCTACGGAAAACGGGATTTACAAAGGGGATTATTACAACGATAACCTTGCAGACTATGGCAACTGGGAAATCATCACAGACCTTCCTTCAGAAGATCCCTTCAGCCACCTCCAGGGTAAGGATTTTTCCATACTGGAATTTTTTCAGGGCAAACTGATTGCAAATTTACATGATACGGAAAATGATAGAAATGACATGCTGTACACTTACGAAGACAGCGTGTGGAGTTATTTTCCGGACACATCCTTTCACACCACCACGCATATTGTATCCAATGGTAATCAGCTTATCCTAAACAAGCGCTATAAATTGTTTTTTCTCAATGAAAATTTAGAGATCGAAAGCAATGTTTTTCAGTACACTATCCCGGGACAAGGCGGAACTCCCCTGGAACCGCAACACTTTATCCCCGGAAAAGATCATCAGTTGCTTATTGCTGACAAAAAATCAGGGCTTGTGCTTCAGAATTCCCGATGGAGCCATCAGATAATTAATCTTAACGGCCCTGCTTCATCAGAAGCTTTTGCTATGGATGCACAGGATGGCATTCTAATGTCTGTAGCAGGAGGGCGCGACCTTAGCTGGGTACAGCGGTACAATTTTGCTGAAATTAATTATTTCCAAAACCAAAGCTGGCACCAACTAACCTACAAGGAGGACACAAGCTTATTAAACCTTCGGGACGCTGTTGAAGTGGCCATAAATCCGAAAAACACAAGCCAGGCATTCATTGGTCTGTGGGGTCAGGGTGTTCTTGAACTTAAAAACGGCCAGCTCAAAGAACATTACACCAGTGAAAATGCCAGTCTCACAGAGATACCCGAAATTGGTTACATTCGCATTGGGGGGCTTTATTTTGATCAAAATCAAAACCTGTGGCTTACCAATTCCGGGGGAACGGTACCCATCCATGTCAGAAAACCTGATGGCACATGGATTGGACTAAACTACAGCAGCCAGATTAATGTTGCCAACATTGGTGATATTCTGGTTACTGAAAATGATCACAAATGGGTTGTTTTACCCGGAGGTAAAGGATTATTTGTCTTTGATGACAACGGCACTCCCGAAGACCTCAACGATGACAGAACAAAACGCTTGAGCATCCAGGACGAATACGGAGAAATTATCTCCAACAATATTTTCTCCATTGCTGAGGATAAAAACGGAAGCATCTGGATAGGCACCAGCGAAGGAGTAGTGGTATATTACACACCGGAGGATGTATTTGAAGAAAATCTGGTTGCCTCCCAGATTCTAATCCCACGAAACGATGGCACAGATAATGCCGATATCTTACTTGGATCAGAAATTGTAACCGCCATTTGTGTTGACGGTGCCAACAAAAAGTGGTTCGGCACCCAGAGCGGTGGCGTTTTTAAAACGTCAGAAGATGGTATCACACAGCTTCATCACTTTAATGAATCCAACAGCCCGGTTTTTTCAAACAATATTCTGAGCATGGCCATTGAGCCGGAATCCGGTGAAGTCTTTATTGGAACAAATGAAGGTGTTGTTTCATACCGGGGAGAGGCCACTGAGGGCAGCGATGATTATTCCAGAGTATACGCCTTTCCCAACCCCGTAAGGCCTGAATACAGAGGCCCTATCACCATTCACGGCCTGATTGCCGGCTCCATTGTCAAAATCACGGATGTTGCAGGCAACATGGTATTCGAAACCCGCTCAGAAGGCGGACAGGCCATGTGGTATGGAAATAATCTCAATGGCGAAAGGGTGCAAACAGGTGTTTATCTGGTGATGGTTGCCAATGAAGATGGGAGCAAGTCACATGTCACAAAAATTCTGTTTATTAACTGACAGCATATGTTTGTCAAGACCAATGCCATTGTACTTAATGCCATTAAGTATTCCGATTCCCGCATAATCGCCAGGCTGTTAACACCGGATTTCGGCAAAATTTCAGTAATGGCGTACACCGGGCGCACAAAACGGTCTGCAGGCAAAGCTGTCTATTTTCAACCGCTTTATTTACTGGAAACAGAAATCCAACACCGGGAAAACCGGGACATTCAACAGTTGCGAAACCTACGCCTGGCAGATAGCACAGGCCAAAACATTACAGATTATCACAAGCAAAGCATTTCCATCTTTCTTGCTGATGTCATGCACCGCAGCCTTCGGGAAAATGAGCCCGATCAGGCCCTGTTTGATTTTGTATGGCATGCACTGCAGCTTTTTGATAACAGCGATAAGTCCAGTGTAAACTTTCATTTGTTTTTCCTGAGCCATTTAATGAAATACCTGGGTTTTTCTCCGGGAAACACCTGGTCGGAAAACAATGCCTATCTGAATATGGACTCCGGAATGTTTGTCAACAGAGAGTCCATCAATTCTGCATGCCTTAATGAACGCGAAAGCCGTATCATAGACAGGTTTACCCATTTTTCTGCCAGTGAAATACCTGAAAAAGGGTTCTCCAACAAAGACCGAAAGCTCGGGCTGGATGCTATGATGAGTTATTATGAACAACACATTCCTGATTTCGGTTATTTAAAATCCTATGATATTCTGAAAACGCTGTACAGCGAATAAAGTCCGGCCCAATGTAACCTTTATGTAAACTCCACACGTTCTGGTCGGTTTTTCATCGTTTGAGACAGCATTTTTTTTAAATTTGGCCTCAAACTAAACGATTTTTTCATTTATGAAATCCCGACTCAGCTTTCCCCTAATATTCACATTGGTTTTCATCGGGCTTTTAATCGCAGCCATATTCTTCATCCCCAAACACAGGAAAGATATTCGGGACCTAAGCGCCCATGTTAACCCCTTCATCGGAACCGGAGGCCATGGCCACACCTACCCCGGCGCAAGCCTGCCTTTTGGAATGGTTCAAATCAGCCCCGACACAAGACTTACCGGTTGGGATGGCTGCAGTGGTTATCATTATACCGACACAATTATTCATGGATTTTCTCATACACACCTTAGCGGAACCGGCGTATCCGATTATGGTGATGTACTGATAATGCCTGTGCTTGGCGAACCGGTTTTTCACAACAACAGCAAGGACTCCACAAACATGGGTTACTCCTCTGGCTTTGATAAGTCCTCGGAAAAAGCCAGCCCCGGATATTACAGCGTCCACCTGAATAAACCGGATGTTGATGCAGAATTCACATGCACAAAACGAACAGCATTTCACAAATACCATTTTAACGATACCAGCAAAGACATTCATTTTATTCTGGATCTTGCGCATCGCGATAAGGTAATCAGCTCCGGCATTAAAAAGGTAAATGAAACGGATGTTGCCGGTTTCAGACGGTCTGAAGCATGGGCTAAAGATCAGCATGTTTACTTTTATGCCAGATTTTCAGAACCGATACGGGTGTTTTCCGCCAGGGGTGAAGACCAAAAAACGCATCCGGATTATGACATAGTGGGAAAAAACATAAAAGCCGCCCTGAAATTCAATCCACCTGAAAATCATGAAATTATCATAAAAGTAGGAATATCTGCTGTGAGTGTTGAAGGCGCCAGAAAAAACCTTGAAGAAGAAGCGGAAGGTGTCAGCTTTGAAAGCGCCACAGAACTTGCCCGCTCAGCATGGAATGATGAGCTAAGCAATATTCTCGTCAGCGGTGGCAGCAAAGCCGACAGAATTAAATTTTATTCTGCCCTGTACCACGCCTACCTGGCACCAAATGTCTTCAGCGATGTTGATGGACAATACAGAGGTACCGATTTAAACATTCACCAATCCGACAAGCACGAACAATACACGGTGTTTTCACTCTGGGACACCTACCGTGCTACACACCCTCTGTTTACCATAACCCAGACAAAACGCACCAAAGATTTTATCACAACCTTCCTGAAACATTACGAACAAGGCGGAAAACTTCCTGTCTGGGAACTGGCAGGCAATTACACCGGATGCATGATCGGATATCACGCTGTGCCTGTGATGTATGATGCGTATGCCAAAGGCATAGTAAAAAAGGACGCTAAACTTGCGCTTAAAGCAATGCAGCATTCAGCCACCATGGATCATCTTGGCCTGCCTGCCTGGATAAAAAAAGGCTATATCGGTGTGGAAGATGAGCATGAATCCGTTTCAAAGGCACTGGAATATGCCTATGACGACTGGTGCATCGCTCAAATGGCAAAATTGCAGGAAAACAAGCAGGTTTATCAAGCCTATATCGCCCGGTCGCAGCAATACAAAAATCATTTTGACCCCAACACCAACCTCATGCGGGCTCGCATCAACGGCAACTGGATCAAACCCTTTGATCCGGCTGAAGTAAACTTCAATTATACTGAAGCCAACGCATGGCAATACAGCTTTTACGTTCCCCATGATATCCGGAACTGGACAGAAATGATGGGGGGCAGAGATTCGCTTTGTTCAATGCTTGACAAGTTGTTTTCTGCCCCAAACAACACTACCGGAAGGCATCAGGTGGATATAACCGGCCTCATCGGACAATACGCGCATGGCAATGAACCCAGCCATCACATTGCCTATTTGTACAATTACTGCGGAAAACCCTGGAAAACGCAGGCTCTGGTTAAGCACATCATGAGCGAAATGTACACCACAAAACCCGATGGATACATTGGAAACGAAGATTGTGGACAAATGTCTGCATGGTACGTGCTTTCAGCCCTGGGTTTTTACCCGGTGAATCCGGCCAACGGCATTTATGACATTGGCAGCCCGGTGTTTGATACAGCCATCATCCAGCTTGAAAACCGTAAAACCTTTACCATCACGGCAGAAAACCTGTCTGATGAAAACATCTATGTGCAATCCCTCACGCTCAATGGAAAAAAATGGGAAAAAACCTGGTTACGGCATGAAGACATTATGAAAGGCGGAGATCTGCATTTTGTTATGGGCAACAAACCTGCAAAGGATTTTGGCAGCAATGAAAATGCCGTTTTCCCCTCGGAAATTCAGGCTGAACCCATCGTAATTACCCCGGTAATTGAATCCAAACACAGAACTTTTGAGGACAGCATAAAAATTCAGATAACAAGCCCACAAAAGGATACCGAATTTTATTACACAACAGACGGAAGTAAACCCGACAAAAACGCAAAACCTTACCAAAACCCGTTCTGGATGAAAAACACCGGAACAATTAAGGCCATTGCATATGCAAACAAGGAGAAAAGTGGCGTTGTAACAGCAAAATTCACAAAACTGGACAAAAACACCAGCATCGAATTAAAAAGCAGTTACAGCAAACAATACAGTGCCGGCGGCAATAAAGCGCTGATTGACGGCATTCGTGGAGGCAATGATTTTCGCACCGGACAATGGCAGGGTTTTGACGGTCAGGATCTGGTTGCAATCGTCGACCTGGGAAAAGAGAAACAGATAGGTAAAGTTGGTGCAGGATTTCTGCAGGACATAAAAAGCTGGATTTGGATGCCGGCAGAAGTTGAATTTCTGATTGCTGATGCATCACAAAACTTCACATCAATTGGTGTTGTTAAACCGGAAACCAGGCCAGATGCCTATGGATCATTTACCGAAAACCTTGAAGTTGAAACAAATCCCCGACTGGTACGTTACATCAAAATAAAAGCAAAAAACTATGGTACAATTCCTGAGTGGCATCTGGGAGCTGGTAATGATGCGTGGATTTTTGCAGATGAAATTTATTACAAAGACTAAAACGCTCATCCCGGCAGCTTTTGTCATTATGTTTATTGGCAGTAGTTGCACCAATCAGAATACGTCTGAATTTGCATTCGATGCTACGGCACAACACGATGAGACCATTGATTCCCTGATTGATAACCTGCCCCCCTATGAACATGTCATCCTACCTGTAAAACAAAGCGGAAGTGAGTATAATCCCGGTCTCTTCTATGACAACACCATTGATCTGCCTTCAGACAACACAAAAGCAGCCTTACAAACCGGCACACTTATGAGTGACCTGGCATATTTCCGCTATTACGAGCAGGTTCACAAAAGCATGCATTACGCGTCCATGCTTGAAAAACATATAAATGCCTTCGACCTGCCTCAAAATGACATTCGGGAGCTGATCATCAGTCTTGAACAAAACATCAATGAGCAGGACAGCATAATTCATTTATTGGGCAATGCTTACAATGAACTCAACCGAAAGCTGACAAAAGCTGAGCGAACAGGTTTTGCCGTTTTAATCATGACAGGAAGCTGGATTGAAAGCAACCGCCTGATGCTTGGAAGCGAATACCAAAAAGAAAAACCTGTATCAGACACCTGGGAACAAAACCGCATGTTTCTTGAAAATCACCTGCTTCCCCTGCTTAATGAAATTGAAAACAGCACAAATGAAAAAATTGTTCCACGCCTTGAAACACTCACAAATCAGGCAGACAAAAAAGCATCGCTGAATGTGCTTAATCAGCTGCATACACAAATAACAAGCCCTCAGAAGGCGTGATATCCTGAAAGCTGAATTCTTCAAATCATTACCTGACATTGATCATCAATCGTAACGTTTTTTATGGAATATGCGCCTGTCATTCATCCAATGAATAAAGTAGCGCATGCAGCAGTTTTTTACGCTGATACGTTATAATACCAAAGACGTCTTTTGGTAATAATGTTTAACCTTAAAACCAAAAGTTATGAAAAGCAAAAAATCATTAAAAGCAAAGCTTGAAAACAAGCGGGTGATCTTTTTTGAAATCGGTTTGATTATAGCCCTGAGTATCGTGTTGTGTTCCTTTGAAATCAAAAACGAAAAACGGACAACCGGCTTGTATGATATCAGTATGGATGAATTGATTGACCCGGACATCGTCATAACAAGACGAGACAAAGATAAGCCCAAACCTGAAAAACCGGAGCCCCCGAAAAAAGAAGATGTGTTTGATGAAATGAAAATACTGGACAACAACACCATGGAGAAAACCGGAGTAACATTCAGCTCTGAGGATGAAGGAAAGATAGTTACCGAATTTGAACCAATAAACAAACCCGTGGAAAAAACCGAAGCTGTTCCGTTTTTTAAAATAGAAAAGACACCGGTTTTCCCCGGCGGATCAACAGGCATGCTCAGATTCATCAGCAGCAATGTGGAATATCCCCGCATTTGCGTTAAAGAAGGCATTAGCGGCATTGTATACGTAAAGTTTGTCGTGGATGAATCGGGAAAAGTTACCAATGTAGAACTGCATCGCTCGGTGGATCCAAATCTTGACAAGGCAGCTCTGGATGTTGTGAAATCCATGCCTGACTGGAAAGCCGGCGAACAAAACGGTAAAAAGGTTGCTGTCTGGCAGGTGATTCCTATTAAATTTGTTTTGGAATAATCCGCTTTCTTTACCCAATAAAACCATACGAAACAACTGAGCTTTTTCGTTATTAATCTGCAGGTTAGCATAAATTTTAACGATCGTAATGCAAAACAAAAAAACAAGTTTTGAATACTGAGATAAAACAATTATTTTTACACCACTAAAATTAACGTGTCATGGAAGAAAAGAAATCAAAAAAGTCAAACCTTGAAGATAAGAAGATTCTCTTTCTTGAAATCGGACTGGTGCTTGTTTTAGGCATTGTTCTTCTGGCATTCGAATGGGGCACCCCGGAATCCAATAGAAATTCGCTTGGCGATGTCAATATGGATGAGCAGTTCGAAGAAGAGATGATTAATACATTCCAGGAAGAAGAACCACCACCACCACCGGAAGAGAAAAAAGAACCCGAACCCGAACAGGTGATCGAAGAGCTCAACGTTGTAGAAGATGACGAAGAAGATTCCGAGATTGACATCAGCAGTGAAGCCGATGAAAAAACCGAAATCGACATTGACATGAGCTCCTTTGAAGAAGAAGAGGAAGAAGTAGAGCCAATATCCTTTGCCGTTGTTGAAAACAAACCGGTTTTCCCGGGCGGGGATGCTGCTCTGATGAAATTTTTAGGTTCCAACACCAAATACCCTGAGATTGCCAAAGAAAACAACATTCAGGGTCGTGTGTTTGTGCAGTTTGTAATTGACGCAAACGGCAATGTAACCAACGTTAGTGTTGCGCGTGGTGTTGACCCCTACCTTGACAAAGAAGCCAAACGGGTTGTAAAAATGCTGCCCGACTGGACACCTGGCAGACAGCGCGGTAAAGCTGTACCGGTAACCTACATCGTACCAATTAATTTTAAATTGTACTAAAACAATTCCAAGAAGATACCTTAACCCCGGTTTTCGAATCGGGGTTTTTTGGTTGATCATTTATGAAACAGGAAAAAAAACGCAGAAATAAAATTGTTAAAGCTGTTCTTGTGGGTGTTATTCAGGAAAATCAATCCCGTGAACAAGCTCAGGAATACATTGATGAACTTGCATTTTTAGCACGAACTGCAGGGGTAAAACCCATAGAAACATTCCTGCAAAAACAGGATAAGCCAAACTCAAAACATTATATCGGCAGTGGCAAACTTAACGAAATTGATTCATACATAAAGGACAACAAAATCAAGCTTGTGGTTTTTGATGATGACCTGACTCCCACACAGCTCAGAAATGTGGAAAACCGCCTGAAAGCTCAGGTTATGGATCGCACCAACCTGATTCTTGACATCTTTGCCACACGTGCCAGAACGGCTCATGCAAAAACACAGGTAGAGCTTGCTCAATATCAGTATATGTTACCCCGTCTGAAAGGCCTGTGGACTCACCTGGAAAGACAGCGTGGAGGTATCGGAATGCGTGGTCCGGGTGAACGGGAAATTGAAACAGACCGTCGTATTGTCAGGGATAAAATTTCTCTTTTGCGTAAACAACTGGCCAAAATCGATAAGCAAATGGCTAACCAGCGCAAAAACAGAGGCCAGATGATTCGTGTTGCCCTGGTTGGATACACCAATGCCGGAAAATCCACCATCATGAACAGCCTTAGCAAATCGGAGGTTTTTGCCGAAAACAAGCTGTTTGCAACACTCGATACCACCGTTCGCAAGGTCGTTATAAACAACCTGCCATTTCTGCTGTCCGACACGGTGGGTTTTATCCGCAAGCTACCCACCCATTTGGTGGAAGCCTTTAAATCCACCCTGGATGAAACCCGCGAATCCGATATCCTGGTTCACGTGGTGGATGTCTCACACCCGGGCTTTGAAGAGCATATTGATGTGGTGAAAGAAACCCTCAGAGACATTGGTGCCGGTGACATACCCACACTGCTGGTATTCAATAAAACCGATGCGTTTTCGTACGACAAAAAAGATGAGGACGATCTGACACCAAAAGAAAAATCAAACTTCAGCCTCGAAGATTTTAAATCCATGTACGTAGCCGGTGAAAATACGCCATGTGTGTTCATCTCTGCAAAAACCGGTGAAAATATGGATACCTTTAAGGACAGCTTGTTCAAACTGGTAAAAGATTTGCATTTCGAACGCTATCCATACAACCGGATTTAAATCAAATACCAGTTTACAGAGCAGGCTATACACCTGAATATATGATTCCTGATTGTTTTTGGAATTTGTCTTTTTAATATTGATATTCCATAGGTGGGGCGTGCCCGTTTTTGTTTTTTAGCGCAGGCCATAACCTGCCAAAAAACAAAAACGGTCGGGCTATCCGCTTGTATCTGCATCCGCCAACCGGCTGATGCAGGATATCGCTTCTATCCCTCACGCAAATGCACCACATACATGCAGTTAACATTATCTCACCACCTGGCAGATAAAGCTCAGAATTTCACCATAAAAAAAGCCCGGGAATCCGGGCTTAATGCTTCCTGTATCGATCAGTTTATACTGCAGCGTGTGAATCGTAACGAATGTTGTCCCATTCGACCCATACTTTCTGATTATCCTTATCTATGCCCACCCAGTCACTGGCAGCAGGCATTGTCGCATCACCATCGCCATTGGAATCTCCTCCGTGCGCATCATCCCTGTAGGATGTGTAAATCACTTCAGCAGAATCACTGTAATTGGCAGACAGGTTTGATGTGCCATTGTAAAGGTACATTTCACTGTCCTTAACAAATTTCAGCACCACACCTGAACCAAGGATAAGTTTATTCCCATCATTGACATGCAAAACATTACCAGTGTATACATAAGCCACTTCAGTTTCACTCCAGTTGGTTTCTCCGTTAACAAAACCACTGACATACACGCCCTCGTAGGTGTTGCTCACAAATGAATTTGAATCATCCAGGCTAATATCAGCGTTTATGGTCAGGGGTACATTGTTGTTTTCAAAACGGGTATTGGTAATGCTGAACCCGGCAGAAGCACCTTCGGCATTAAGCGCCCCGTAAAAATAATTTTCGTTTGAAGTGCCACGGTTACTTTTTATGAGGCAATGATCCAGTGATCCGTTTGAACCTGTATTGTAATCCAGGGTAATACCATCCGGGTTGTTGCCACCGTAATGAAATTCGCACCAGGTAAAATCGGCCCGCTGTCCGTTAACATCAATTAAGCCCCAACTACCAGCGGAAGCTGAACTGTTGCCATCGTCATTGGTATCACCACCGTGG
>CAYQMB010000003.1:0-71985 GCA_964418565.1 uncultured Bacteroidales bacterium
TGTTTTAAGGTTCTGAAACAAAGCTATAAAGGCATAACGTCAAACTGTGACGGAGGGGTGTTTACAAGTTGTTTTTCTCAATGAGCTGATGAATTTTGTACCAGTAATAAAATGCCTCGGGATTTGACTTCTTAAGCTTGTTTAGTCGTGGCCAGACAGGAGAAATGATTATCCAATCTTTTATTTGTGATGGATTATTGTAAGTATCAATTGTTTCGCTGTTATATTTTATCAAATTTGCGATATATGCAGCTTTGGACGCCATTGGGATGGCTTTTTCAATATGAAATGGTTCTGAAAATATAAAACGCGAAACGCGTTGAATGCCTGCTTGCAATTCATTAAAGTCTCCTTTTCCTGCAGCACCACGACTAGTAATGCATAATGATGTTTGAATGACATCTTCAATAACATCCTTGTAATTCATGTTGTCTTTTTTCCTGTAACCTAATTCAGTTTTAGATAAAGTTTTAAATGTTTCGCTCAAAATATTCATATTATCAGCTATATCAACCAAGCTGGCAATATCATATAGTTGCTTTATAATTTCCATACTCATGCTTTTATCCTTTTTAAAGTATGGTATGCCTGTGGTGTTTGGTGCAAATGCAGTTAACTTATCACCCAATATGTCATTTTTAGAAGGTAGTTTTACTGAAAATTCCTCATTCTTTGAAATTACAAACTTCGATTTTATCGGTAATTCTATTACTGTTTGATAGCTGGGTTTTTCAAATAGAATATCAAGTAAGACATAATCTACTGTTGATTTTGTTTTATGAACTGGATTGTAAAAAAACTTATAATGTGCCTTTTGAATGCCTGATTCTTTACTCCTGTGCTGCAATTCAAATCTTGTGAAATGTTGACTTGATATTATTTCTTGAAACAGGGTCTCAAGATTTTCCGGTTCTCGATATAAAAGAATGTCAATATCAATGGAAAGTCTCTTTAATGAATCCATAATAAGCATTAATGCTGATCCGCCCTTAAAGACAAAGTCTAAATCAACTTTTAAAAGGCCCTCAAGCAGAAAAAAAGCTCTAATTACTTTCTCAATAAGGATTTTATCTGCTTTTCTGTTTTTCTCAGAAACTTCATTTATCCATTCTATGTTCAGAGTTTTGGCATCAATCATAATTCTATATATAGGCAGTATTACATTATCACTACCGCTATTTAGTTGTCTTATTTAAATAATCAGAAAACTCTTTTTTCTTTCCTCTGCGATCAGCATATCTAAGCATTTTGTTTTCGTTAAGAATATATTTTTCAAATGCTTCTGTAAATATTCGTTCCCTTTCAGCACCTTGCTGAGCATCGAGAATAACAGTATCACAAAATACATCTACAAGCATTTTTTCAATGGTTGTGGTTTGAATGCCTGATACCTTTTGAACAGGTGCTTCGCTAACCAATGATTTCACAATCCATGTTTCTTTTTCATCAGGCAAATATCTGCTCAATAATTCTTTGGTGGGATCAACGAAAACAGAATATTTATTATCCTTCATAAAAAAGAAAACAGATTCAAGAGCGTCTTTTTCAACTTCAACAATTAAATAAAATTTGCCCGGTTGGTGCAACATGAATTCATTGAATAAAGCTGATGACCATAAACAATAATCCAGAAAAGGAAATTGTTTTTTTATTTTGCTGTTTAATGTTTTTAATTTGTCCGAAATTGGTGGAATATATTTTTGTTTGTTGCCAATTATAAATTTACCGTGTCCTATTCGTTTTAATATTCCAGACTGAACCAAACTGTAAATTCTCCAATTCACAGTTGTTGCTCTGATGTTAGGTTCAAATGTTTGGTAGAAAGATGTAATTTGCTTATTATCAAAAATATTATCTTCTTTGAACCATTCTTTTAATTTGTCAATATGTAGTTTTCTTTTAGTGATGATTTCTGGTTTTGTTGACAAAGATATAAAACTATATTCCGGCAGCAAAATAAAAATACTGCCATTTTATAGGTTAGGTTGAGTAGGGAGCATTTTGTCTGGTTAATCCGTCAGGCCAAATCTGCATCAATACTTCCCCAACGCCATTCGTAAGCTACCCTTTATTTCATCAACCAGCCACTGCGGTTCAAGTACTTTTATCGCATCCCCATGTTTTAAAATCTGTTGCATGAGTTCAAAATTTGGTGCCACCCTAAGCGAAATACGGCACTCTGCATCATTATCAATTAACACTGTCTGTGAGCTGTGCAAGGGTAGTGTCTTGATGTATTTTCCCTGAATCGGACTGAAAGACAAAATGACAAGTTCTACCGGATGTTCCGAATACACCAGTCCAATGGTTTCGCTGAAGCGTTCCGCAGGGTTTAAATTGTCATCCGGCGTAAAAGTTATGCTTTCAACATGCAGGTTTTCAATGCGTTCAATACCAAATGTCCGCAATTGATTCATGCCTGCAACAACCCCTACAATATACCAGCGATTTTGGTATTCTTTGAGTAAATACGGCATCAGCCTGTACCTTCTGGATTTTTCAGTATGGAAATTGTGGTGAGTAAAGGTGATTTCATGCTTGTCTTTTATGGCACGCAACAGAGGTTTAAGGTTTTCAATTCCTTTTAAGCCACCACCCGTATCAAACGAAATGTGATGTAAGGAATCCTTACTTTCCGCGAGGCTTTCTGTTAGCAACTCTGCCGTATTGACAATCTCCAGGAAACGAAAAAACGACTCCACATTTACGCTGATGTCATAATCAATGCAATACCCGTTTCGGTTTCTGATGTAAGTAATCTCCAATCCGAATTCATAACGGATTTGCTCAATGTCCCGCTGTAGGGTTCGGTCCCCGACTTCAAAACCGTGCTCATGCAGGTAATCTCTGATTTCCCGAAAAGAAGGAAACTGCCCGCGTTTGATTTTTTCAATGATGAGCGTGTATCGTCGTATGGTCCCGTGTTTTGACATAATGTGTTTTGTTTTTAAATCTGGTCCCCGGCCTGATTTATTCCTCAATTCTCAGGTAAATTTAGCAATAATTGGTTCGCTTTTATCATCTTCCGGCATTAATTATGGATGCGTTTCCCTTTTTGTGGCATTTGTCTCCGCCGGGACAGTGCCGGCTATTGCCTTGCATATCTCAGGGTTGAAGATAAGAGCGTAATTGGAAGCAGTACTCATCGTGAGCTGTATACCAAAAAGTCAACGTATTTCTCAATTCCGCACCTACTCCATATCGTATTTATCTACATTTTCCTTAAGCGAGTCGGATATGACTTTTTTCAGATACAGGGTACGTTCCTGTACGGCCGTTGCCTTTTCCGGCTTGTACATGTTTTTGTACTTTTTCTTAACCAGCTCATAGTCCAGTTCCTTTGGATTTTCCGGATCATTTTTCACCTTCAGTGCTAAACGAACCGGAGCCAGAGTTTCGATGTGCGCATTGTACCGTTTATCTAAATTGTAACGACCTGAAACAACGGCTTTGTACCTGTCCATGTGAATAAGGAAGGGATACAAATCAACCTCTTTTCTGAAAACCGTTAATTGCATATCCATGCTGTCAATCACATTTTCAGTTTTATTGTTAAACATGAGTTTACCTGATATCATGTCAAAGGTCTCGTTATCGAGTAAAACCAGACTATCACCTTCGAGTGCAAGCGCGCCACGAAGCGTTGAATATTTTATCTCATAATTCGATTTCAGGTACATTTCACCCGCAATGTGACATTCTGCTCTTCCGTCAAAGGATTTCAGCATCGGGACAACTGTATCAAGCTCAGGAATGATTTCCAGCATTTCCGAAATATTCACATCGAGAAAATGCAAATCCACACCTGTATATAAATGGTTTCTGCGTTCGGGTCGATAAATCGCTGTTAACAGTATCCGGCCTGCATCGTTCGTGAAACCCATTTCCCGAAGCACCAGGATTCCGTCATCACACACGAGTGTGCCGCCTAAATTGTTTAACTGGGAATTGTTAATGTATGATGTTTCGGCATTTACATTCAGGGTGATGTCAATTCCTTTGGGAACCATAAACGGATCTGCATCACTTTCAGAACTTGCAGCTTCGGCCATTTCAGCATCAGGCAGCTCTTCTTCAGTTGAGGTTGTGTCTTCTGTACCCATGCCATCAACCAATTCCATTAACTGATTGATATCTGTTTTTTCCGATGTAAAATCCAATGTTCCTGTAAGCAATCCTTCATCTCTGAAATAATTTTCAAAGTTCTTAATTGAGCCTTTCAGGTTGAAATCTGAATTGCCGATTTCAAAGCGGCTGTTTTCAATGAAAAACTCCTCAGGTGTGAAATCAAACTTGATTTGAGGAATGTTTACATCGTACAGTAAATCGGCAAGTTGGATGTGGCCACTGTTAAAATTGACATTAAGATTCGGACTCCATTCTAAAAATGAATTTTCTTGTGTTGTATCTCTGGTGGCGTTTGCTGATACTGTAATATACTTAGTATTGACGGATGCATACTCCCCAAGGATTGCATGTATTCCATTACTCTGATATGCCAGGTTCAGAGATACATCTTCACTGTTTTCTGGAGTATAGTAGTTAGCAGAACCTTTAGGCATAATTATTTCTGCCTTTATTGTATCCATCTCGGCAGCGAGCATATCAAAAGCAAAATTCACACCCATTGATGGCTCTGTGCTGGTGTCCATGACATTGGATAAACCCAGTGTCAGATCTGCCGAAGTCGCCCTGGCAATGGTGTTTACACTGTCAACCATTGTTATGTTTAATTCCGGGCTTATCAGTGTTGCCTGAATGAGTTCATGAAATGCATCATTGCCTGCCATATTCGGACTCGGAAGCTGGTATCCAAGGGCCAGATTCTGCGATTCCACGTACATACTGTCCTGGTAAACTGCATTTAAATCAGTCAGGTTTATCATGCCGTTTGACTTAATCTTAGTTAAGTCCATAGCTGCTAAATCATCAAGCTTTGCATTGACGTTAAAATGGCAATCAGCCATCCCCGACATATCAACATTTAAACTGTCAGGCAAAAACGATTTGATTTCCCTGAGATTAAGCTTGGCCAGCAGGGCAAGGTCGCATTCTTGTGTTCCCATGGCATCTTTTATGGAGCCACTGCATTTTAAGGCATTGTTGTTTAGAACGGTACTCAGATTCTTGATGATCACATCGGCTTTATCGGTATTTGTGTTCAGATCAAGATTGATATCGGCATTTGTATTGGCAAATGTGTACGGCAGGTCTGCATAGGTTCCATTCAGGTCATTGACTTTTAAATTTGTGTTAATTACCGGCATTAAGCTGTCGTTATAAAGACCATTTGCTCTGCCTGAAATTTGAATATCGCCATCAAAATTAATGTCAGATACCAATTGCTGATAATCCTCCGGAATCAGAGCAAATATGTCATCCAATCCCCATTTGTTGGTTATCAGAGACATATCCATTTCGATGTCACTGTCAGTGCCTCGTTTTGCCCATCCGTCAAGCACAAATTCCAGTTTGTCTATTGCCAGCTCGGTTTTCTTTAATGTGATGCTTTCATCAGCAATATCAATAGACATGGGCGCATTCAGATGCAGATTTGTTGAATCAAGATAGGCGGTATCGTTTGTTGAATAGGAGATTGATTTTATATCCGTTTGCACAAGACCTTCAAGCATGTTGTCTGCAATGCTGCCATCGACAAAGAATGAGAAATCATCAATGTTTGCAGACATCGGCGAGCTGTCATTGACAGAATACTGTACATTATCAATATCGACATTCATTTTGGCATTTCCGGAGGTTTCCTCGTATTTTGCGCGAATGGAGAAATTCAGATTGGTAATCTCCGCTTTTGTTTTGCTTTGTTCGTCAATATAATTTGCTTTTACGTTTTCGAGTTCGATTTTTTGAAGGTCAATCAAATCCGGTAATTCCGGGCTTGTTTCATCTTCCTCTTCTTCATCATCTGCTGCCGGAAAAATGTCGTAATTTGCATTTCCCAGGCTATCGACATATACATTTGCCGCACCATTTTTCAAATAGATTTCATTCAGGACAACGGACTTATTTTTTCGCCATTCTTTATGGTCAATGCTGGCAATAAAATCATCGAAATGTGCCAGGGTGTCGGATTGAGCGCCTTTTACAGGATTTATTAGTGTGAGATTCTCAACATGAAGCCCGAGTTTGGGAAATGTTTTGAAAAAGGTTACATCAACCGTTCCTACCCTGACATCGCAGTTCAATATCTTGTTTGCCTGCTTAGAAACGATGGGCGTAATTCTTTCCGGGGTTAAAACGAGCCACATTGTGATTACTACACCAATTATAATCAGCAATGCAAGTGCAATAGATGACTTCTTAAGAATCCTGAGCGCTTTTTTCATGTCTAATTTGGGTTTTTCAAGAAAATTGTTGAGGGATAAATTTGCTGTCAGGTTTATTCCTGAACTTTTGTGAATTGATATGTTGTGCCGTAATCATCCTGATAAGAGAGCGTTGTTTCAGTGAGTTCCGTAACCGTGTATGTTTTGGGTACGATACCTCCGATTTCCATTATATGCTCCTGTAATAATTGATCTCCGTCTAATGTCCATGTGAAATCCTGTGCTTCTTCTTCTGAAACATCATCTGCAGTATCCCATGTATAACCGGTGCTGTCAGCAAAGTATCGCTCATGCAAAGTGCCTTCTGCCCATTTTCCAATCAATAATGATTCATCAAAAGAGGTGGGTTCGTCCGGCTCACAGGAAACAAAAAAGGACAAGCCAATAAAGGACAAAATGACAACAGCTGTTTTTAGAATGGTCGTGTTTTTATTCATAAGTCAAAAATTTAATTCTTAAGGTTTGGCTTTACAAAATAAGAAAATAATGCCATATCAGTCCAAAATAATTCAGTATTTGTTTTACTTGCTCATTAGTTTTTGTGCACATCAAAATATCAAATTGTGTGCTGAAATGCTTGGTTTCAATTATTGTGCCAGCTTTTAAATCGTATTGTTCATGATGTGGTTTTAATTTGAGTGGTGTGGAATTAATGCAAGGTGGCGACCAGGTGAAATCGCAAGGCAGGCATTGGGCTTTAATGATTTAAAAAACACGGGTTCCACACTCGATACCTGCCCGCCCCATACTACTGGTTTCCCGGCAATGACAGGCAGATGGGCTCGTAATCAATTCTGAATGGCATGGCATCAGGTATTCAGGAGTTAAAGACAAGCAGGGTAATTGTCAGGTATCTCCACCTGTGAAATTGTAATTATTGCATGAAAATCATAAAGTGATTGTAACGTCCTTTTTTGGCACTTACCAGCGATTTAATGGTTCTGTAGTTCAAAAGTAAATTCATTTTTTGAAATAAAACTTTGCAAAACGGATTAAATGCCAGTATATTATTAATTGATGTAAGTGTTAACAAATGATGCAGATACACAACAGGAATTGAAATATCATGCATGTTTTGTGTGCGGATAATCGCGTTAACATCCATTCATTAAAGCAAAGTGTACACTTTAAAAAGACCAAACAGTAACCAAGCAGTTAATTTAAGCCATTAAGGAACAAGCCGAAAATCCTTAAGAGAGTAGGCTGAGATTAAATCTGATTATTATGAAAAAAGCGACATTATTAATCGTATTGATTTTTGCTATAGCAAAGCTTTATGGACAGGGTTATTATGAAATTGATTTTGTCGGATCGGGTGCTGATCCTGATAACATCCGTGTTGAAAACCTGACTCAGGGAACCAGTTTGGATATGGATGGGACTGATGTACTCCACCTTATGCTGGGGGAATCAAGTATTGGTTCAATTACAGCAGATAGAGAAAATCTGACAATTTTTCCAATCCCTGTGAGGCAAACCTGTAACATTGAATTTATGAATGCAAACCGGGGAAATGTTAGTATCAGGATTTATGGTATTACCGGCAAGCAAATTCATGATTACAGCAATGTTTTGTCAGATGGGAGCCACCGGTTTAGTGTGACAGGGCTGGCTGCCGGTACGTATGTAATAAGAGTACAAACAGAAACGGACTTGTTTACAGGAAAAGTCACTTCTGTTGAACACACTGAATCATCCCCCGCTATTACTCATAAAGCAGGAATAAAATCAAGCAATACAATTAAAAATGCAGAAAATCCTGATCCATTGCATCCTGATTTATCCGGCAAAAACACGGGCAAGGCTATTGTCGAAATGGATTATTATGAAGGAGACCAGTTGAAGTTTACCGGGTATTCAAACGGATTTTTTAATGGATGTATATTTGCTTTGCCAGGCAGTAATAATACATATACATTTCAGTTTATTGAACAACTTGGTCAATGCAACGGTTTAACCCAAATTACAGACACACGGGATGGGCGCGTTTATAATACAATAGGGATTGGCGATCAATGCTGGATGGCCGAAAGCCTAAAATATTTACCAGAGGTTGTAGGACCCGGTACAGGCTCAAATATCACAGCTTATTATTATGTATATGGTTATGACGGCACAAACGTGACAGCGGCCAAAGCAATTGCAAATTTTGGTACGTATGGTGTATTGTACAACTGGCCTGCAGCGATGAATGGCATGGAAGGCAGTTCAGCCAACCCCAGCGGTGTGCAGGGTATTTGTCCTTCAGGCTGGCATTTGCCGAGCGATGCAGAATGGCAGGAGTTGGAAATGGCACTAGGTATGTCACAAGCCGATGCTGACCTTTTGGGCTGGAGAGGCACAAACGAAGGCAGCAAGTTGGCAGGTAATGCATCTTTATGGGAAGATGGAGGTTTAGAGCAAAATCCGGAATTCGGTAGTAGTGGTTTTGCAGCTCTTCCGGCTGGATACCGTTCCGACAACGGTAGTTTCGGCTGCGGTGGTTCCCTTGGTTGGTGGTGGACTGCTACTGATTTTTATTACATTTTAGCCTGGTCCCGGGAGTTGACTTACCTTCAAAGCGGTATCTACAGGTTCTATCCCAATATGGAGGTTGGTATACCTGTCCGTTGCGTAAGGGATTAAGGTGGTTAAAAAAAAACACAAAAAAAAGCGAGCACCACACTCGGTACTCGCTCTCAATTCTGCCTTGTGGGCCACTAGGGTTCCCGTCCTGTCGGCCGCTTGTTACACCAGTAGTCGTACAGGCCGCCTGCTGGCCGTGATAAATTCACCTGGACTCCCTGAATAGGATGCATACCCTGGACATAAAACAATCAAATAACATTTTGAAGCAAATTAAACATAAGTCCATCGTTTACAATGATTACAAAGGTTAATTGTTTGAAACTTTTATTGTTTGTTTTGTTTTAATATGGTATATTGTATGGTATAATGAAAATTTAACGATATAAAGATTCACGAACCAAATGCGCTGATTTATTATTCGTTTACAAATGCTTTCTTCATTAAAATCAAATATCGTAACGCTCATTATTATTGTATTTACGGCTTTAATAATCATTGGTTTCGGATGTGCACCTTCTCCTATGTATTATGGTGTAGCCAATGGCGGAAGCGAATCTTCCTATATGGATAAACCCGTTTATCGAGGCAGTGATCAGATTTCTGAGTATGTATCTGCTAAATTATATCATTCTGTGGATGATTACGCTTATTATGAAGATGAGTCGCTTGGATTTGCTGAATTTAAGGCGCACCGTAGTCATACTTATAAGAATGCAAATCTGGCATACGGCGGATTTTTATATGGCGGATATTATAATGTGTCAGCATTAGAAAGGTTTAAAGGTACAAAGTACATGATAGGAAGTGGAATTGCAGGTGAAGCAAATTTAAATATCCCTTTCAGATATGTTGATTGGCGAATATTAGGTGTTAAAACCACAATTCTTTATGAAAACGGCAGCTATGCCAGATTTAGAAGTAATGCGGCAGAATATCGGGGGATTGTTAATATACATCCGTATAATGCTATCTTAAGCTTTAGTTTCACAACAGAAATTGCTGTCAAATTAAAAAAAATGAGTTTTGGATTATTTATTGCAATGGGTGGAAGTTATAACCCGGATATTAATACATTGTATGATCATGATATCGGTATTGCGACTTTCTGTTTGCATGGTACCTATAAACGTTTTACAGGTTTTGCCCAGTTAAACATTGGTGGTTTATTTATGGGCTACGGACAAACACTTTCAACTGGTGTTAGTTTCCGGTTTTAAGTTTAAGCAACGCCGGCGATACAGGGCTTATGCAGGCCCTCCAGGGCTTCCATCCTTTCGGCGTAAATAATTTTTCCCTGTGATTTCGTGATGTAACAAAAAAGCGAGCACCACACTCGGTACTCGCTCTCAATTCTGCTTTGTGGGCCCACTAGGGCTTGAACCTAGGACTCCCTGATTATGAGACAGGAAAGGAAAACCAACCAACGGCAAGAAAACCAGAAAAATAGAAAAACTTAAATTTTGAATTGTAAAGTATTTGCAGGGTAATTTTGTGGATCTATAATTGCTTATAGGTGTGGCTTTTTGAACTTAATCATTTCAACAAGAATCATTTCTCAGCAACCTTAAAGCTATTAACAAAATTGGTCTTAGAGCCATCTCTGTAAACATTTTATCCTGTAATTCTGACCAGAATTCATTGAAATATTTTGCTCAAAAATATGGGGTTGCTTAGTGGATACTTACCGATCACAGTTTGAGCTCAGGCTAATGGCTTGGCTGACCAATTCCCCATTATGGGAAACTTCTAAAACTATGCCTGGTACAGATTCAAAATTTGTATGATAAGTGTAAGCGTACAACTTATTTTTCTTAATCTTCCGTGGCTTAAAATACCACACATCATATGAGTTTGTATCTCTCCTCAAAATCATATTTTTACATTCAACGCCACAAATCGTTTTTTCCTTTTTTGTATCAACACGGGTAAAGTCATTAGCATACAAGGTATCAGATTCCATAAGTTTTTTCTGGTACGAAAAACTCTTTTTTATCGCATTTGTATTGGCATCAGAATATTCCTTATAAAACATTGACTTACTGGTTATCTGCTCCTTATCAAAATCAACAACAACAGTAAAATCATATTCAAGAAGCCTGTATTGATATGTACACATATCATTAGAAAAACAATCCCTGGTTTTATAATTTCCATTATCAGAATAATTCATGTATGTTACCTGAATTTGTTTGGATTTTATTACATCATCTGACATAAAACCAAAAGAAAGGAATCCGATAATTACAAATAGAAATAAAATATTTTTCATGATTGCAAATTTAAAATTGTGAAACAAACCATGATAGGGATGAATAAACTGATGCTTCGATACATGCATTATTTACCTGCCCAATAAGTGAAGGCTTAAAATTAGGATCGTTTTCAACAATCTCGTGTAAACAATCTCCATAACCAATTGCATCAACAATAGCAAATTCTACGCCTATATTCCCATATAAGTATTTATTACCAAGCTTTAAATTCCAAAACTTATAACTTTCAATAAAAATTGACCCTGTAGCTACAATATTATAATAATCTACAATACCTAAACTATCAACATCTACCTTAGTAATGTAATCATCAATATCCATCAAGACTCTCTCAATTGAATCACACTCACATATATGCTCGTGTAAAAACATTAAAAAATCAAAACTCTCACTGGAAATATCCCCTAATTGCAATCTTCGCTCAGCATAGTCATCTATTGAATCTCTCAAAATAAATACCTCATTAAAATGATATACAAAAGGAGTGGAATTGCCCCCTAAAACTATATTTATAATCGAATCAAAGGATAAAGTATCATTATTCTCAAGTCCGATACAACTATCATAAGCCACCAGGCATTCATTATGGAAATAACCAGCATTGTATGGATTGGTTACATCCAGCCCCGATTTCAATTCTTGTAAAGCAAGTTCATCCTCAACATCATTATTAATCTCTTTTTCACAACTAATAAAAGTAAAGATTGATAGCGTAAATGCGATTAAAAAAATCAGTTTAGTTTTCATAATTAATTAAGTTTAGGTTTAAAAATATTCATAGCAATATTACTATTAAATCCGTTATCAAAATGCGTATTTATACCCGTTTTGAAAAACGGGTATAAATACCTGTGTCCAGTATCTTAATACACCCTCATTTCCCCTCGGCCATCAAACCGGTTCTTTTGGCCTTAGGTGCTGATGATACCGGATTCTGCTTTTATCACCGCATCCACAAGATGCTCAAAATCTACATCACCTTTGTACTTGCCTTCTTTAGTTACATGGAAGATAAAGCCGATCATAGTGCTTTTAGCTGCTGCAATTTCTACAGTCGTTAGATATGTACATTTGTACTGTCCTAATGAAAAAAAAGATTTGACATCCCCCAGGTTTTTTGCTTGATTAATTTTCCCGTGATTTCGTGACTAAACAAAAAAAGCGAGCACCACACTCGGTACTCGCACTCAATTCTGCTTTGTGGGCCCACTAGGGCTTGAACCTAGGACTCCCTGATTATGAGTCAGGTGCTCTAACCAACTGAGCTATGGGCCCTGAATTTCGGGATGCAATATTACGATAATTTTGGGATATCTGCAAGCTAAAAGCAGGTTTCAATGCATCATTTTTTTGATTTTTCCGGCAAACACAAGATGAGGACAGCAGCTAAAAAGGGCAGGGCAGGTATGTTGTAACGTACCAGGGCTCCCAATACCGGTGTGCTGATGCCCGTCAGACTGAAAAGTATGATTACAAAGGACAGGGTGAAAAACAAAAGATTTTGCTCACTGTGCCGGAGCTTGCGGTGCCTGAAAATTACCAGCAATATGAGCAGCAAAAAAGCCAGTTTTTCCAGGGCAGCAAGCAACATCATGGGTGAATTGATTTCCAGCAAGTGGGGGCGGAGCAGACTGTTTGCGAAGCCTTGCGGAACATGCTTCAAAAGCGAGGACAAACTGGCCTCAATGTCAGGTAGCGAAACGGCAGAACCCACATCACCGACGCTGTCAACCATGCTGACAAAGTCGTTTTGCTTTTGCTCGATGATGCGAAACATATCGGTTCGGGGACTTGCTAAAGAGGTAAGCCAGACCATGATTATCATGCCTGCATGCAGGAGCAGGAACCAGACTATGCTTCTTTTTAGCGCGGGTTTTTTACCTGGTTTTCCCGTGCTCAGCAGCCAGATCAACCCCGGAACCATGCAAAGCAGTACGTAAATCTTTGTCAGAAAAAAGAAAAGAACGGCAAGCAGGACCAGTAGCAGACTTTTTGTGCTGAACCTCCGGCTGAGTTTTACCACAGCGAAAAAAAGCAGGCCGGTGTTGAGCATGAGCAGCCCTTCTTTCAGCAGGCCGGAGCTCCACAACCAGACCGATGGAACCATGAACACAGCCAAAGCAAGCCATTTGCTGCTCCTTGTGAGCATGGTGATGCCACGGTAGAGCAGTGTCAGTCCCAGAAAGGCCAGAAAGGCCATGATAAAAGTGTGCGCAAGCATGCTGCCGCCAGTGAGCGGGTACAGCAGAGCATTGAAACGGATTAACGTACGGTTGTCATTCCATACGCCGTTCAGGTATTGCCGGTTCCAGTGGCTGGTTTGCTCAAGGCAGGCCTGCACTTTCGGATCATCCATGCCAATGCCTGTTATGATTCTGGCGTACGTGGCGATGGATTCAGACTGTGTGGCAATCACTTCCCCGTCGTTGAAATATTTGTGCATGTCTGCCGTGTCCTGTGGATAATACCATGTGTACAGGGCAAAAAGTGCCAGCGCAGCCATCAGTTTGGCGGTCCACAAACCCAGACGCCACTGTGCGTTCAGTCCGGTTTTCCGAAACACAGGCAGACGGTACACCAGCCAGAAACTTCCGGCGGTAACGATCAGCAGGCTGATGATCTGTATGACAGTCATAGGTTGGCAAGGTACAAAAATACCGGCATTTTTCAAGATAAGATGATGAGTTGAAAGTTTTTAAAGTTGATAAAGTTACTCCCAACCTCCCAACCTACAAACTTACCAATCTTCCAACTTTCCACTCATTTCGCAGCCCGGCGGAGGCGGATTAGCTGCCGAATGACTCTGGCTTGTGAGTGCGCAGAGCAAAGAGCGACCAGCGGAAGCTCCTTTGTCCTGCCTGCACAAACAGCCTGAGACATTTGGCACTAACAGCCGGAGACGGAAATAGCTGCCCATATAATCACTGACTACTGACCAGCCCACCAATAACCAATCCACCAATGACCAACTCTCTGGGATTTTCCTCAGATTCTGTTACATTTGCAGCAAAGAAAACCAAATGGCCATACTCGTATTTACCGGAATTGCTGCTTATATGCTGGGTTCATTCAACGCTGCATACTGGCTTGGACGTTGGTTTAAGGGCATTGATGTGCGGGAACACGGGAGTAAAAACGCCGGTGCTACCAATCTGCTTCGCGTGGCCGGATGGAAAATTGCCCTGCCTGCTTTTATCCTCGACGTGGGAAAGGCTTACGCTGCAGCATCCCTGGCTTTTCTGCAGAATACGTGGTTGCCGGACTCAGAAGCCTTCCTTTTATGGCAGATTGGTCTTGGAATGCTTGCCGTGATCGGGCATTTGCTCCCGGTTTACATTGGTTTTCGTGGCGGGAAAGGCGTGGCCAGCATGCTGGGCGTGGTGTTGGCTGTACACATGCCTGCTGCCCTGGCTGCACTATCAGTTTTTGTTCTGGTGTTGCTGATTACGCGTATTGTATCCATCTCATCTGTATCGGCAGGATTGTCTTTTCCGGTGTTTATGATCTTTGTATTTGGAGATAGGCACATTGTTTTGTTAACATTTTCTTTGCTTGCTGCCGCTCTGCTCTTAATAACCCACAAAAGAAACCTTAAAAGATTGTTAAGCGGCGAGGAGAAACGCATCCGCCTGAAATAATTTGATTTATATTAGCACAAATTTGCATTGCCATCAAAGGAGCATTGCTGAACAATAGACATGTGTTACTAAAATTTCAAACTATGAAACAATTTTCACTTTTTACGGTTATCACGCTTGTGATAGTAGCCTCCGGCTTCATGATGTCATGTAAATCGGATGCGAATGAATCTGAAGAAACGAAAGCACTTATGAAAAAAGATCTTGATACCAGCGTATCGCCCAAAGAAGATTTTTACCAGTATGCTACAGGTGGCTGGCAGAAAAACAATCCACTTCCTGAAGAAGAAAGCCGTTTTGGATCCTTTGATCAACTGGCTAAAAACACCAGCCGGAAAGTGAAAGATATTATTGTCGGATTGTCAGAAAAGGACACTGATAAAGGCAGCATGGAATGGAAAATCGGCACCTGGTACAGCGTGGGAATGGACTCAGCTACCATTGAAGCGCAAGGCATCAAACCGATTGAAAATGAGCTTGAACGCATTGAAAACCTGTCAGCAAAATCGGATGTGATCCGTCAGGCAGCTTACAACAACCGTCACGGAATGAGCAGCTTGTTTTATTTGTTTGGTGGTGCCGATGCTGATAATGCCGATATGAAAATTGCGCAGATACATCAGGGTGGTCTCGGTTTGCCCGATCGCGATTATTACACCAGCGATGATGCACGAAGCCAGGGTATTCGCGATGAATATGTCCGCTACATGACCAACATGATGACGCTGCTTGGTGATGATGAGGCAGAAGCCAAAGATAAAGCTGACATGATTATGGCTCTTGAAACCCGCCTGGCAGAAAAGTCCATGACCCGGCTTGAGCAGCGCGATCCGCACGCTACCAATAACAAAATGGAACTGGCTGAGCTGAATGAACTCGCCGGATCTTTTGATTTTCCTCTGTATTTTGAGGAAGTAGGACTGACTGAACCCGGTGTTATTAATGTCCGCCAGCCCGAGTTTTTCAAAGAACTGGGTATGGCTGTGGATGAGGTTTCCGTTGATGACTGGAAAACCTATTTCCGCTGGAAACTCATTAACAGTACAGCCAGTTTGCTAAGCTCTGACTTTGACGGACTGCGCTTCGGCTTTTACGGGAAATACCTGCGTGGTCAGGAAAAGCAAAAACCCCGCTGGCGTCGTATGGTTGCGTCAACCAATGGTGCATTGGGTGAAGCTGTCGGTAAAAAATTCGTGGAAAAGCACTTTCCGCCCGAAGCCAAAGAACGTATGGTTGAATTGGTTGCCAATCTGCAGGATGCGTTTAAACAACGTATGAAAAACTCCACCTGGATGAGCGAAGAAACACAGGAAAAAGCCATTGAAAAGCTGGAAGGTATGCGCGTAAAAATCGGGTATCCCGATAAATGGCGTGATTACTCCGGACTTGAGGTTACTGAAGATTCTTACGTACAAAACGTGATGAATTCCAATGTGTTTGATTTTGAGTATATGCTGGATAAAATCGGAAAACCGGTGGACAAGGAGGAATGGCACATGAATCCTCAGACAGTGAATGCCTATTATTCACCACAAACCAATGAAATTTGCTTTCCTGCCGGCATTCTGCAGCCACCTTTCTTTTATCTGAATGCAGATGATGCTGTGAATTACGGTGCCATTGGCATGGTTATCGCGCATGAAATGACACATGGTTTTGATGACAAAGGCCGTCTGTTTAACAAGGAGGGAAACCTGCAGGAATGGTGGACAAAAGAAGATGCCGAGCGTTTTGACAAAGAAGCTCAGGTGTTGGTTGAACGCTACAACGAAATTACTGTTCTCGACACCGTACATGCCGATGGTGAGCTTTCACTGGGTGAAAATATCGCCGATTTTGGCGGTCTGAGCATTGCCTACACAGCTTTCCGCAATAGCCTTGAAGACGGTGAAGAACCTGAAAAAATTGACGGTTTTACTGCAGACCAGCGCTTTTTCCTGGCTTATGCCAAAGTCTGGGCGCAAAACATTACCGATAAGGAAATTCTGCGTCGTACAAAAGAAGATGTGCACTCGCTTGGCAAATGGCGTGTTAACGGACAGTTGGTTGGTATGCCGGCTTTCCATGAGGCCTTTGATGTAAACGAAGGCGATGGAATGTACCTGCCCGAAGAAGAATGGACACATGTCTGGTGAAAATCATAAAAACCTAAAAAAAAGGCGCTCTTCGGAGGGCCTTTTTTTTCTCCTTTTTTCAAATTTAGTTTAGAACCCACCCAATGCGGAGTTTTGGTGCGGCAGAAAAGGGGTAAAAGCGAAGGTCATCCTGCAGCCAGTAATATTGTTTTTCAACGTTTATACTCAGGGTGACGTAAAAATGATCATTGGTAAAACGTCTTCCTACTTCCATCCCGAAGCCCAAAGCGGTATTCCGGCCAATAAATGAGATGAAATCGAAAATCATTTCCGGAAGCAGAATTCCTTGTTGTAAATTTGGAGAAAACCGATGGTAAAAACCCATGAAAAAGGCATTGTGGTTTGTGTGATTTTTGTTTTGTTCTATTTTGTGATTAATATCTATATAGCATCTGTATCCCAAAAAAAAGTGATGCCTCCAGAATACCGGTGGGTCTCCTTCAGCGGGCATGATCTCTATGCCTGGATAGCCACTGTATTCCAGGTGAAAGGAGTGAGCAGGGTTGCTCAGGCTTACCTCAAATTGTTGTGCAAATGTAAATGCACTTAAACGCCAATAATATGGCTTAAGTTCCAGCGAATCTAATTTTTTGAGCCCGGGTTCTGTCAATGTATGTGCAAACAAAACAGTAGACTGCAACAAGAAAAGTATGCTAAATGCAAAAATTGTTCTTCTCATGCTTTTTTTTGCAAGCTAATGATTTTAGATACTACCCAAAAGTAAAAATAAAAAAAACGGAGCAGAATACTGAATTTGTATTATTGAGATTATGTTTTGTTGCAGTTGATCTTACTTTCGGTTAACCGTAACCGTTTTTTCAAAACTTACCATATCCGCATTATCAATTTTTGGTATCAATATCCATTTATGGACATGATTTCCGCGCTTGCAAATCCCATATTGGGTTATGCTGGTTTTTACCTGATAGCTTCCGTCAGACAATCGGTACAAATGTACGTCTGAATCCGGATTTTTGCATCCGGCAACAAGGTAATGAATGCCAATCAGGCTGTATGTTTCAAAGTCAATTTCCGGAAGGGTGTATGAATCACAATCCGGATGGATGGAACGTTTTTCCAGCAGTTTCTGATATTCGGCGTCTGAGCGAATAAGCTGTTCGGCAACGGTGCTCTGTGTACATTTTATGTCAATTTCCTGATAGTCAATTTCGGTCTTATCCTGGCTTTTGGCCGGAAATAAAAACGATACAATGGCGAAAAACACGATGGTTTTCATGATGTTTCTGAGTTGGTTTACAAGCAAAGGTATACAAAAGCGGTGCCAAATGAAAAATAAAGGATCAGGCAAACTTCCCGGGGGAGATACAAAATCAGGCAAAATTCAGAAACAAAAAAAGGAGAACCTGTTGAGATTCTCCTTTTGATTTTGGTGCCCCGGGCCGGACTCGAACCGGCACGGTCATGAAATGACCACGGGATTTTAAGTCCAGCGCGTCTACCAATTCCGCCACCAGGGCCACCTTAAAAAATGTCAAAAAAAAAGAGCGGGAGACGGGATTCGAACCCGCGACCCCGACCTTGGCAAGGTCGTGCTCTACCACTGAGCTACTCCCGCGTTTCCGCTCTTTTATCGTTAGCGGATTGCAAAGATAGAGCATTTTTTAAAAATGCAAAAGTTTTCATTAAAAAAATCGCATATTTTGTTTGTGCTTTTTGCTTGCATTGCTTACATTGCTTGCTATCTTTGTGTTTATCAGAATTTTGTTTGATCGATATGGAAAGAGAAAAAAAACAAAAATTGTATTATTCCATTGGTGAGGT
Source organism: uncultured Bacteroidales bacterium (assembly GCA_964418565.1). Lineage (GTDB taxonomy): Bacteria > Bacteroidota > Bacteroidia > Bacteroidales > ML635J-15 > JAQIBY01. Next base: position 18,741 of record CAYQMB010000003.1, read on the forward strand.
GGCTGATATGTTTGATGTCAACACTTCACTAATACGATTCTGGGAAAAGGAATTTTCTGTCATCCGGCCTCATAAAAACAAAAGGGGCCAGCGTATGTTTACTAATAAGGATATCGAAAATTTTCACAGAATTTATCATCTGGTAAAGGAGCGTGGCATGACACTGAACGGTGCCAAAAGTCTGATGAAAAATCAGCCTGAAAGCACTGAAAACAAATTTCAGGTTGTGAAAACACTGAAATCCATACGCTCACGTTTAGAAGCCATAAAAAATACCATTAATTGATATGCAATTAACGATAAAAGAAATTATTCAGGAGCTGGAGGCTTTTGCGCCTTTGCAGTATCAGGAATCCTATGATAATGCCGGCCTGATTGTGGGGGATAAAAATTGTCGTGTGGATTCAGTATTGTTAGCAGTGGATGTTACTGAAGCTGTTATTGATGAAGCTGTTAAGCTGGGTGCGGGTATGATCATTGCCCATCATCCCATCATCTTTAAAGGCCTGAGAAAACTCACAGGCAGCAATTATGTGGAGCGAACCGTCATTAAGGCAATCAAATCGGATGTTGCCATTTATGCGGCCCATACCAATATGGATGCCGTCTCGAATGGTGTAAATGGCATCCTGGCGGAAAAACTCGGACTGGAAAATGTGTCGGTAATGAGCCCCCGTGCAGGCCTGCTCAAGAAAATCCATGTGTTTGTTCCTGAAGATTATGCAAATGCTGTGCGCGAGGCTGCTTTTAAGGCGGGTGCGGGCCATATCGGTAATTATGACAACTGTTCCTACAACGTTAATGGTAAGGGTAGTTTTCGCGCCGGAGATGACAGCAATCCCTTTGTCGGAGAGAAAGGACAAACCCATTTTGAACCTGAAGTGAAAATTGAAATTGTCTTTCCTGAAGTGTTGCAATCTGCTGTAATTAATGCTGTGATTACCGCACATCCATATGAAGAAGTAGCCTACGATGTATATTCACTGGATAATCCCTGGGATAAGGTGGGCATAGGCCTTGTCGGTGAGCTGAAAACCCCGGTAAAACCAATGGATTTTATGGAAAGCCTCTCAGGAATCCTTAAGCAACCCCATTTCAGGTACACAAAACCTGTGACGGATGAAATAAAGCAGGTAGCCATTTGCGGGGGTGCAGGGTCTTTTACCATAAATCAGGCCAAAGCCAAAGGGGCTGACGTTCTGATTACGGCAGATGTGAAGTACCATGAGTTTTTTGATGCCGATAGTCAGATTATGATTGTGGATGCGGGGCATTATGAAACTGAACAATTTACAAAAGAATTGTTTTCTAATGTAATTCAGAAAAAATTCCCTAACTTTGCAGTCCGTTTTTCAAATGTAAATACCAACCCTGTTAACTACTATTGATATTATGACAAAGGGAAAAAATAACGATCCGGCCAAAATGAGCATTGAGGAAAAACTTGAAGCGCTCTATAACCTTCAGCGAACAGATTCAGAAATTGATAATCTGCGGATTCTTCGTGGAGAGCTGCCACTGGAAGTCCAGGATCTGGAGGATGCACTTGCTGGTCTTGAAACCAGGGTAGCCAAGCTGAATTCTGAATTGGAGAAAATGAATGCTGATATTGCTGCCGAAAAAGAGAAAATTTCCAATTCCAAAGAGCTGATCAAAAAATATGAAGATCAGCAAAATAAGGTCAGAAACAATCGCGAGTATGAATCGCTGATGAAAGAGGTTGAGTTTCAGACTCTGGAGATTGAGTTGAGTGAGAAAAAAATCAAACAGTCTCAGGAGGATATTAAGGCTAAAGAGGAATTGATTGAAGCTTCCAAAGAGAAAATTGAAGAAACCAAAGCCGACCTGGAGCATAAAAAATCCGAGCTGGATGAAATTACCAAAGAGAACGAAAAAGAAGAGGCTGATCTGATCAAAAAATCGGAAAAGCTGGCAGATAGCATTGAACCTCGCCTGCTTACTGCCTATAAACGCATTCGCTCCAATGCACGCAATGGCCTTGCTGTTGTACCCGTAGAGCGTGATGCCTGTGGTGGTTGTTTTAACAAAATTCCGCCGCAGCGTCAGTTGGATATCAGGAGCCGAAAGAAAATTATCGTATGCGAATTTTGCGGACGTATCCTTGTGGATCCCGAGTTGGATGAGGAGAAAGCAAAAGAAAATGCTGAAAAACGCAAGGCTGAAGAAGAAAAGAAGAAAAAGCCCCGCAAAAAAACCAGCCGCAAACGGACAACTACCAAGAAAAAGTAAACGCTTTCCAGATATAAAAAAACGCTGACCTTCCGGGCCAGCGTTTTTTTATACGCTTTATTCTGATGTTTTTATTGTTTTTCCTTATGCCGTCTGAGGCTGTCTGTGATCACTTCGTTGAAAATCTCTGTTTCGCTCAGGCCCATGCTTCGGATTTGTTTTGGCACAATGCTGTTTTTACTTAAACCGGGAATGGTATTGGCTTCAAGATAGTATGGCACACCACTCTTTATGATGAAATCTACCCTTACAAGGCCATGAAAACCCAATTTATCGTACACCAATGAAGTGTATTGCTGTACAGCTTTGGTTTCTGCTTCTGAAATGCGTGCTGGTGTGATCTCATCTGTCAGTTCTGGTGTATATTTGGCATCGTAATCAAAGAAATCCCGTTTTGTATCAATTTCTGTCACGGGGAATACACGCTGACTGATGGCCGTTTTTAATACGCCGCAACTCACTTCAACACCATCAATGAATTGCTCAACAATAACCTGTTTGTCTTCTGTGAAAGCATGTTCAATGGCTGACCGAAGCTTGTCTTTTTCATACACTTTTGTTACGCCAAAGCTGGAACCTGCTGTGTTTGGTTTCACAAATACCGGTAATCCAAGTTCTGACACAATGGTCTCGGGTTGTATGCTATCGCCTTTGCGGATGACGATTTCCCTGGCCATGGGGATATCCCAGTTTTTCAGGAAAATTTTGCATCGGATTTTGTCATAGCTCAGGGCAGAGCTCAATACATCCGACGTGGAGTAGGGGATATTCATGGCTTCAAAATACCCTTGCATGGTGCCATCTTCACCCTGTTTGCCATGGATGGCAATAACAGCAATGTCAAAACGGATTTTATCTCCTTTCACACGAATGCTGAAATCGTTTTTATCGACAGGTGTTTCGTCTATGCCTTTCGGATCGTAAATCCAGTTGGCCCCGTTGATATCTATTTTCCAGATGCGGTATGCATCACTGCGTAGTGAATCAGCGATATTAGCTGCTGTTTGAAGGCTGATAACCCGTTCGGATGAAGGGCCCCCTGCCATGATGGCTACATTCAGTTGCATGCTTAGCTTTTTTTACGGATTTTTAATTTCTGACCGGGTTTTAATCCGGTTTCACTATCAATATTGTTCAGTTGTAAAATGTCGCTTGCTGATATTCCGGGATAACGTTTTGCAATCTCCCATGGGTTATCACCTCTTTTTACCGTATAGTACTCGTAAGCAGGATCCAGTTTTGCGGGTTTTGAATTGACCGTGGTTGAGGTTTGGCCTTCGCGTTTTTGCTTAGCTGCCCTGCTCATGCTGTTAACGCTTTTGTAATAATCATATTTATCTTCAGGTACATAAATCACCAGGTTTTTGCCGGCACGTATTCGGCTGGTATAAAGCCCGTTCCAGGCTTTTAGCTGGTTTGTGCTGATATCGTACCAGCTTGCAATCAGCCCCAGGGCATCACCGGATTTTATGGTGTATGTCAGTTTTTTTGTGCCTGCAGGTTGTGATGCTGCCGGGTAATGTGATGTGCTCCGGCTGGCAGGTTTATAGGCGATTTTGTTTGGATTCAGATAGGTGGATTCTTTGTACAGATGTATGCTGTCTTCTGCTGCAATGTATGCCGGGATGTAATCTATTGGCAGAATGAGATGCCGTGGTTTTTCTTTCGCGGGAATCAAATCGCGTTTGTATTGGGGATTATAAAAGCGTAAATCTGCCTTGCTTATGCCTATAACATCGCTTAACTGGCCAAAATGGAGATCATTGGTTACCATGATGGTGTCCACAGCGTATGGCAGGTCCATATCTGCAGCTTTAAAGCCATGCTCATCGTAATACTCATACAGGTAATTAACGGCGATGAAAGCCGGAACGTAATTGCGGGTTTCCCGTGGAAGGTAATGGTAAATTTCCCAGAAATTACCTGTACCACCGGCTCTGCGTATTGCCCGGTTAACATTTCCCGGTCCGCAGTTGTATGCTGCCAGCGCCAGAACCCAATCGTTGTAGATTGTATCAAGGGTATGCAGGTATTGGCAGGCAGCGTGTGTTGACTTTATAGGATCTCTGCGTTCATCAACATAGGAATTGATCTCCAGGCCAACAAATTTGCCGGTGCGGTACATAAATTGCCAAAGTCCTGTTGCACCTGCCCTGGAAACAGCCTGTGGATTGAGCGCTGATTCAATCACCGCAAGGTACTTCATCTCATAGGGAATATTGTACTCGTCCATGATGCGTTCGAACATGGGAAAATAGTATTCTGACAGAGCCAGCAGGCGTGGCACTTGCTTGTAGGCTCTGTCAATATAATGGTCTATATTCCGTTTTACTTCGGCATTGAATGACAGGTCAACAGGGGAATAAAGCCGGGCAAGTCGTTCGCGGTATACTGAATCGGGGAGATTAAGCACCAGTGAGTCTCTGATCACTTCGCCTTTTTCAACGCTGTCTTTTTGTACGTAGTAATGCGTGTTTAACAAACTATCGATGCGATTAATCCAGGCCATCACTTCCTTGGTTTTCAGGCTGTCAGAGAGCGTATGTTTGATGCTGTCTCCGCTGTTCACAGCAAATGTTGCGCCAGAGAAAATCAGGATACTGAATATGATAATTGTTTTTTTCATGCGTACTTAAAATTTCAACGTTAAGCTCATCGCCATGGTTTGACTGTAAGGTGAGGTTACAGGTTTAAGTTTCAGACTAAGATCACTGCCGACATCAAAATCACTCAATGTTGCGTCTACGTTTGCATCAATGATCTGAAGGACATAAAATATACTGGCACCAATAATGTTAAGATCGCGGTAGCGTTGCCAGCGTTCCATTTCATTCAGCAATGCGTCTTCGGATAAGATGCCTTCAAATTCATCCGGCTGATCGTTTTGTCTTTTGACCAGGGCAGATTTAAAGCGCATGAATTCCTGATGGTTATCCACAGCAAGGTAAATAAATGTTCCCATCCCTGCATACACAATTGGTGCTTTCCAGTATTTTTTGTTGTAAATCTGTCCTGTTCCGGGAAGCACCGCAGAATATAAACTGGCTTTCAGCGGTGAACGTTTCAGGTTTTGCTCCGTATCCTGCCCGGATGTGCTGTCAGCATCCTGAGCATGTGCTGAGAAATTTGTACCTGCAAGCACAAGAACCAAGGTCATGTATGTAAGCAAAGCTTTCAAGCTGTCTATTTTTTGGGTTTATCCAGAGCAGCTACAATTTTTTCCAGTTCTTCATCATTTTCAAATGGAATAACGATTTTGCCTTTGCCTTTGTTGTTTCTGTTGAATTTCACACTGGTATCAAAATAGTCAGACAGGTGTTTTTCAAGGCTGTTCCATTCATTTGATTTGTCTGATTTCTTTTGTTTTTTCTGTTTTTTCTCATTTTTTTCGCTGTTAAGTTCGTTAACAAACTCTTCAACTTTGCGTACAGAAAATCCGTATTTTAAAATCTGGTTGTAAACCATGAGCTGGGTTTCTTCATCTTTCAGGTTGATGAGTGCCCTGGCATGGCCCATGGTGATTTTGTGCTCACGAATACCGAGTTGAATCTCCGGTGGCAATTTAAGCAGTCGGATGTAATTTGAGATGGTGGAGCGTTTTTTACCAATGCGCTCACTGAGTTTTTCCTGTGTGAGCTTACACTCTTCCATTAGCCTGTCGTATGAAATAGCGATTTCCATGGCATCCAGATTTTCCCGCTGGATGTTTTCAACCAGGGCCATCTCGAGCAATCCCTGGTCATCAGCGGTGCGTACAAATGCTGGCACAGCTTTGAGCCCGGCTATTTTAGCTGCTTTAAGCCGCCTTTCTCCACTGATGAGCTGAAATTTATCGTCTTTCAGGCTGACAGTAATGGGCTGAATAATGCCCAGTTCTTTAATGGAGGCAGCTAACTCTTCAAGGGCTTCCTCGTGGAATTGTTTCCTGGGTTGAAACGGGTTTGCCGTAATTTTTTCGACAGGTATTTCATTAACGGCGTCGCGTTTTATTTTGCCGTCGTTATTATCGGTTTCGATAAGGGCTCCCAGCCCTTTTCCCAATGCATTTCTCTTTGCCATGGTAATTAATCAAGTGTTTTATCTTTTTCCGGAATTTCGGTCATATCATTTCGCTGTAACAGCTCTCTGGCCATTGCCAGGTAATTTTGTGCTCCTTTGGAATTGGCATCGTATCCCAAAATAGACTGCCCGAATGAGGGTGCCTCGCCAAGTTTGATGTTTCTGGCAATAATGGTTTCGAATACCATGGTTTCAAAGTGTTTCTTTACTTCCTCTACAATTTGATGGGACAGATTGTTACGGCCATCAAACATGGTAAGCAAAAACCCTTCTATATCAAGGTTCTCGTTCAGGTTCGACTGCACAATACGAATGGTGTTTAAGAGCTTGCCCAGGCCTTCCAGTGCAAAATATTCGCACTGTACCGGTATGATTACTGAATCGGCGGCAGTAAGTGCGTTGACAGTAATCAAGCCAAGTGACGGAGAACAGTCAATCAACACAATATCGTAGTTTTCCCTGACATCTTCAATCATCAGACGAAGGACTTTTTCACGATTGGGCAGGTCGAGCATTTCAATTTCGGCACCAACCAGGTCAATGTGGCTGGGCAGAAGGTCCAGATTGTCCATTTCGCTTTTCAGGATAATGTTTTCAGGATCTTCCTGCTTTATCAGCATTTCATACAATCCGGTTTGAATGTTTTTAACATCAAAACCAAGTCCGCTGGTGGAGTTTGCCTGCGGGTCTGCATCGATCAACAAAACCGAATGTTCAAGCGCAGCCAGACTGGCGGCCAGATTAATCGCGGTTGTTGTTTTTCCTACGCCTCCTTTTTGGTTTGCAATTGCAATAACTTTTCCCATGCTATTCATTCTTTCTTTCTGATTCTCAAAAATAACATTATTCCGTAAAACGGCATGTGAATTTTTCAAATATCTGTCCGAAACTTATCCACCGTTTCATCGTCTTTTATCACCGGCTTTATGGTGTCTGGTGTATACCGGAAGTCAGAAATATTTCTGAATATTTTTATTGTGTGTCCTATCTGACCTGGTATGTTCTGTCAGATGCCTCTTCCCCGGCATTAAAATGTTCGATGATGCCTTTAATATCTTCACGGGTACGTTGCGATCCAAACAAAGCATCGCGTAACTCAGGATAATCCTTTAGATAGGTAAGCATCCTTTTCATGTTCGTTACCTCATCTTTTAGAAAACTATGCTCGATGATGAAAAGCGGTTTTTCCGGCAGTCTGATAACCCAATTGATTTTGTACGTGCCGGAGGTTTTGCATGAGCAGTTTTTAAACGGATAAACAACATTGTATACGCTTATTTTCCCCTCAGTAATGACTTTGCCAAATGCCCATATGTTGTATCCGGCTACCTGATCATCAAACCATATTGCCCGATAAACATCGTTTTCTGTGGTAACCTTTTCGATATATTCCGGTCTGAGGTTTCTTTTGTTATGATTTTCATCACGGAATTTGATGAAGGTTGAGAACTTTCGCTTCCCGATTTTAACTTCGCCCTGAAACGCTAATCCTTCTTTTGGGTACACCGTTCCATTTTCCCATTTGGCCGCATATCCAGAACCCGGCAGAGAGACAAATGCAATCAGGATGAGGCTTATGTACAAAATCGATTTCAAATTCCCTGTTTAATTTCTTTTTTTAGCTGAATCATCTGTAAAGCAGCCGCAGCGGCTTCGTCGCCTTTGTTGCCATGTTTGCCACCGGAACGGTCAAGAGCTTGCTGCTGATTGCTGGTTGTCAAAACACCGAAAATAAAAGGGATGTTGTACCTGGTGTTCAGGTCTCTGATGCCATCGGTAACGCCTTGTGCAACAAAGTCAAAATGGCGTGTTTCTCCCTGAATGATGCAACCCAGACAAATAACGGCATGAACATCGCTGTAATCAGCCATTGTTTTGGCAGCACTGACAAGCTCAAAGCTACCGGGAACAGATTTGCTGCGGATGTTTTCTGTTTTTATGCCAGAATTTTCCAGGCTGTTTATGGCTGCATCACGCATTGCATAGGTAACATCCGGATTCCAGTCAGCGGTCACAATAGCGATTTTCCAGTTTTCAGCACCCTGGTACTGTTTTACTTGATTGTCGGATAGGTTACGTTTTTCAGTTGACATAATGGTATGATATTAAAAAAGCATCGTTGCCGATGCTTTATAAAACGTGATCGTTTGTTGAAAATTATTTATTCAGGTGCAATTTTGCACGTTCCTGATATTTTTCAATGTTGCGTTGCTCTCTTGTGCCGTACCAATCCTTTTCAATGGTGTTGTATACTTCAAGGGCCTTATCGTAATCACCCTGAATTTCCAGTGTACGTCCTTTTTTCATAAGGTATACGGGTGTGAGAAATTCATTACCGGCAAGATCGGCAGCCTTATCGTAATGTTTAACGGCATTTTTTGTGTCACCGGTTTCAAGGTAAGCATCCCCCAGCAATCCCTGTGCATTTGCACCGACCATCATATCGTCGGATTTAAAGTCTTTCAGGTACTCTATGGCCGCTTCAAATTCTGCGAGTTTAATGTAGCATACCCCTGAGTAGTATTTTGCAAGATTGCCCTGTGGTGTGCTTCCGTAATTGTCAATGATATCTAAAAAGCCATAATTTACGCCGTCACCTTCAAGTGCCAGTCTGAATGAATCTTTGGCAAAATATTGCTCGGCGACAAAAGCTTCGGCAACTGCCTGTTCGGCCTTGGGCTGAATGATAAAACGTTTGTATCCAAAATACCCGGCTACAATCAGCAGGAGAATGAGTACAACATAGGTTATGGTTTTCTGATTCTTCTCAATAAACAGTTCCGTTTTGCTTAACGCAGTTTCAACGTTTTCGAGGTTTTGTTCGGTGTGTTCTGATTTTTTCTTCGCCATCACTAATTAATTTGCTTTTATACAGACGGCAAATGTAATGAATTTCTTAGAAAAAGGGAAAAGGCCTGCTAAAATATTTGCCCAATACGTGTATAGACAGATTCGACATGGGCGCTGAGGGTTTTCCGCAATGGAAAAACTGCCGAAATCTCCCTTAAATCGGGTTGTTGGTCTGTCTGCACTGAGATAAATTGAGGCAAGCACAACATAAGGCGGAAGTAGCATCGCAACAATTGTGTTGCTGGCATGTTCTTATGAAAAGTGATTTATGAAAATATTGCTGACCGGAGCCAGTGGTTATATAGGAGGGCATTTGTTACGCGTTTTGCTCAATGCCGGACATGATGTGTATTGCGCTGGCAGAAGCAAGGTGAAACTGTCCGATAGATACGATAATTGTCATTTTGTCTCTCATGATTTTGTCAAATCTGATTCCTTGCAACATGTACCTGAACGTTTCGATCTTGCTTATTACCTTATGCACTCAATGAAAGGTAAAGTGAAAGGTTTTGAGCAGACCGAAGCTCTTGTAGCAGAGAATTTTGTTCGCGCTGTAAAGCCTTTAAACGTGAAGCAAGTCATTTACCTGAGCGGACTAACGCATACTAAAGACTTATCCCCGCATTTTCAATCACGGTATAAGGTGGAAGAAATACTCAGAAATTCAGGTATTCCCTGTACCATTATTCAGGCATCAATAATCATCGGTGCCGGATCTGCCAGCTTTGAAATCATTCGCGACCTGGTGGAAAAACTGCCTGTGATGATTGCCCCGAAATGGTTAAGAACCCGCTCACAACCAGTAAGCATAAAGGATGTTGTGTTTTATCTTGATGCCCTGAAGCTCCGGAATGAATTTTACGGGCGAAGCCTTGAGGCAGCAGGCCCCGATGTGGTGAGTTATAAAGAAATGCTTAAAGCCTATGCCAGGGTTCGTAAATTGCGGAGATGGATATTTGTTGTGCCTGTTATGACCCCACGCTTATCCTCATACTGGCTTTACTTTGTGACATCTACAGATTATGCCCTTGCTGTAAACCTGGTTGACAGCATGAAAATAGAATCCGTTTCTAAAACAAATCGCCTTAGTCGTATCCTGGAACACAAGCCACAAACGCTGAATCAGGCCTTGAAATCTGCTCTGCATGTCAAACAGGGTGAACTTCCGGCTTATGCAATATACCGTGATTTTCGGCAAAAGCCCTTTTTACAGGGAAATATGGAGGAGGTTAAACGTAGGATATTTTCGATTGGTGGGGAGAATGGCTGGTATTATGCCAATTGGCTGTGGCGTTTAAGGGCTGCACTTGACAGAATGGTTGGAGGCAAGGGAATGAAGACCGGTCGGAGGGTGTCAGAACCTGTTAGGCCGGGTGATACCATAGATTTTTGGCGGGTAGAATATGCAAATATTGCGGAAGGCCGGCTTTTACTAAAGGCCGAAATGAAGCTGCCGGGAGATGCCTGGCTGGAATTCAGGGTGGATAAAAATCAAAACAGGCTTTATCAAACTGCTGTATTCCGGCCAAAAGGATTGATGGGGCGCCTTTATTGGTTGCTCGTACTGCCTTTACATGCGATTATCTTTCGGGGATTAATTAGCAAATTAACTTCTGATAAATCAGTGCAGTAGGGAATAACTGTTTCCTGAGAATATTTTGTTATCAATCTTAATTTGATTACATTTACCATCATACAAACCAAAGCAAATAACTATGAGACTTTTAAGTATTATTATTTCATTCTTCCTCGTTGCGGGAATGACATCCTGCGGTGGCGGGGGTGACAATGCGGAAAATGCCACAAAAGACAAGGCTGATAAACAAGCCAATGTCAAAGAAGCAAAAGCCGACAAAACCGAAAGCACTGATGTGGAAAATGTCACTATCGACCTTACTGAAATGAGTGTGCCGCTTAAAATGACTGTACCAGATGGCGTAGAAGTACGCGAAGGTATGATGACAGGTGAAGTTGAAGGCATTATGAATTACAACTTTGAACTTGTCAAAGATGGATGGATTATTGACCTTACTATGATTGATGAAGAGCCTTATACGGATAAAGCCGGTTTTCTTGAAGATCAGAAATCAATCACAAAAAACAGCGAGGGTTTTGAAGAAATAGTGGAAGAAGGTGAAAACGGATTTATTTACAAAACCACCAATGAAGACGGAGTTGACTACAATTTTTACTATGTGTATTTTAAGGACGACAGAGCATTTGAATTTGAAGCAGGTCTGAAATTTGAAAACTTTACTCTGGGTCAGGTGAAATCAATGTATAAAGCAGCAACGTCTGTTGAATAATTCCATCTGAAGTATTCACGATAGAAAAAAAGGTGCTGTATTTCAGTGCCTTTTTCTTTTTCAGGCATGCAAAAAATGATAAATGTCATATAATGGCGAATGAAATGTAATTGATAACCATTAATATCGTAAGTTAATATAAAAACAGTATGCCTTTTCTCTAAATATGCCCTGGTATTTGATGTATTGCTTACTTGAGGCGACATACAGACCGGAAAACCACTCAGGAATATTGTTTGTTTTGTTTTTAAGTTCCCGGAAAATTGTTGTATATTTAAGGGTTGATTGATAGTTGATACAATCTCATTACTACGGGGGTAGTAATTTTCTCATAAGTAAGCACAGTCTGAATATTCTCATTGCACCAATTATGAAAGGTTTAGACTGAACAAATGCATCCGGGCATGTCATTGTCCGGATGCTTTTTTTGATCAAAAAAAAGCAAGCCTGCATTATACAGGCTTGCATTCATCGAACAAAGCAATATAGCAACACACTATACCACTAACCTTACATGCAGTGAATATGTTTATTGACAAGTTTTTGTATCTCTTCGTTTTTCCCGTACAGGCGTTCACTGAGATCCTTATCATTAAAATTTTTGAGTTTTTTTATGACGCTGTCAATCATTCCTTTGGGGAAAATGTTGTTGTTCTCGAAAACTTCGCGGTGTTTTTCCAGGGCTTCAGCAGATTCCCAGCATGATTCAGGAAGAGCTTCAAGACTCTCGAGTTTTTCTTTATGCTCCTCATCAAAAATGTTGACATCCACGTAAAGCTCATCTGCAATTTTGAGTGCATCCGGCTTTTTTAGTCCATATTCGGATGCTACAATGAGGCCTGCAATGTATGAATAAATATCTGCGGAACCGTCACCACTGCGGATCTCAACAGTTTGCTTATTCATGCCTTTGGATTGAGCTTCTTTTTGCTGTGGGTTTGCATCTTTTATCATATCTGCACCGCCTAACCATCCCAAAGGAACGCGGATAAGAACCGATCTGTTTCTATCACCCCAGCAAATGTTTGTGGGCGCTTCCTGATGCGGTACAAGGCGCAGATAAGATGTCGGAATGGTATTGCCAAAGGCAGTCAGTGGCGCAGCCATTTCAAGCAGTCCTGCAATCATGCGTTTGGCTTCATCGCTGAGCTTGTCGTCGCTCACCATCATGTTTTTGCCGTCTTTTTCAAGCATCATGTGAATGTGTAAACCGCTACCTGCTTTGCCCACAGTGATTTTGGGGGCAAGGGATATGGTGAAACCATACTGATAGGATAATTTCCTGAGAATCCATTTGGCGATAAGCATTTGATCTGCGGCATTCTCAGCCATGCATGGTAGGAATTCAATTTCCTGCTGTTCATAATACATGTCATCCGTGTGGAAATTACCAACCTCAGAATGCCCGTATTTGATTTGTCCTCCACATTGGGCAATAAGCAACATTGCCTCACGTCTGAAATCTTCAAATTTCACAAAGGGGTCAGATGCATGGTATCCTTTTTGATCCTGTGCCGGATACATTTCCTTATCCTCTCTCTCTGTCATGACGTAATATTCCAGTTCACCCAACGCCAGAAAGTTCATACCGGTGCTTTTCTGAAACTGCTTGTGTGCTTTTTTCAGCAGGTATTCAGGGGCACTTTGAAGGGGTTTCCCATCAGAAGTATAGTAAGAGCAAAGAATGTCAAGTGTGGGAATTTCTTCAAAGGGATTGACAAATGCTGTCTTATACCGTGGCACAACATACAGGTCACTGGAGCCGGCATCAATGTAAGAAAACATGCTTGAACCGTCAATGCGTTCACCTGTTGTCAGTATTTCACGGAGATGGTTAAGGTTGTTAATCACAAAATTCAGTGATTTCAATTTGCCGTCTTCAGCAACATAACGGAAATTGACCATCTCTATTTCATGCGCCTCAATAAACCGAATGATATCTTCTCTGGTAAATTCATCGGCATTCTTTCCCAGGAACCCAACCAATGGATTGGGATTCATTTGCGTTTCTTTTTCTATCATACAATTATTATTTTTACCAACAAATTAGAGCTTAAATTTACGTAAAAAAATGAGCTAAACAAAGTTTTAAAAACACCGGTTTATGTTTTTTATACTGTCAAAAGTGCTGCAATTTTTATTTTCTCCGGTATTCTGGATTGTCCTGATAGTTGCTTTGTCTTTGATAATTAAGGAAAAGTATATTAAAAAGCGGATGATGTTTGTTGCAGCACTTCTGCTGCTAATTTTTACAAATACATTTGTCGCCGATGAATTCATGCGCTTATGGGAGACACCTGCTGTAAAACATAAAAACATGCAGGCGCCCTATGATGTCGGAATCCTGCTCACAGGCATGGGATCCTGGGATGCAGAGTATAAACGGTTTAATTTTGATAACAGCAGCGATAGAATTCTGCAGACCATGGATTTATACAATCAGGGTCTGATCAGGAAAATATTTATATCCGGAGGTTCCGGAGATATTCGGCAACCCGGATTTCATGAGGCAGCCTTGCTTCACGATTATCTGGTACGGAACGGTATTCCGGATGAGGATGTTGATTACGAGATAAAATCACGCAATACTGCCGAAAATGCCAGGCAATCAGCCAGTATTTTACATCCTGAAACATCTGACAGCACATTTCTGCTTATTACCAGTGCATATCATATGCGCCGCGCTACAGGCTGTTTTGAAAAACAAGGGTTTGATGTTCAGCCCTACAGCACTGACAGGTTTGCAGGAGGCAGAAAGTTTCAAATAGAATACATGCTTTTGCCACGGATTGATGCTTTGATACGCTGGGAGATTCTTATACACGAATGGAATGGATACTGGATTTATAAACTGAGAGGATATGTTTAAACTGTATAGTGTTATTTTGCCTTTGGTTATCTTATTATCGTGTGCTGCACAGACCAAAAAAGATGAGAAATCACAGGCTGACAGGCCGGAAGTATCGGATACGCTTACCCCGGATGCGGATACGCAGGCTGACTCTTTGCTTTGCGGAGCCGCCCGTATGGAACAGTATGTAACAGAGATCAAGGGGAAGCAGGTAGGTTTGGTGGCTAATCACACAAGCCGGATAGAAGATGTGCATCTGGTGGATACCCTGCTTTCTCTGAATGTGAATGTCAGAAAAATCTTTGCTCCTGAGCATGGTTTTCGTGGCACAGCCGATGCCGGTGAACATGTTGCCGACGGAAAAGATGATAAAACCGGCCTGCCGCTAATTTCTTTGTATGGCAGCAATCGGAAACCAACGGGTGAGCAATTGAGCGGGCTTGACGTGGTCCTTTTTGATATTCAGGATGTGGGCGTTCGGTTCTATACCTACATTTCGACCATGCATTACGTAATGGAAGCCTGTGCAGAGAGCAATATTCCGGTAATCATTCTCGACCGCCCCAATCCCAATATTGATTTATGCGATGGTCCGGTTTTAGATCCGGCTTTTTCCTCCTTTGTGGGCATGCATCCGGTGCCGGTAGCTCATGGAATGACAGTGGCTGAATATGCCCGTATGATTAACGGAGAGGGCTGGATGAAAGGCGGAATTACATGCGATCTTAGCTGGGTGTCCTGTGAAAATTACACAAGGGATATGCCTTACAAACTTCCCGTTCCACCTTCTCCTAATCTGCCCAATCAGCGGAGTATTCGTTTGTACCCCACGCTGTGCTTTTTCGAAGCCACCAGTTTGAGCGTGGGTCGTGGTACGGATATGCAGTTTCAGATTGTCGGACACCCTGCACTTATGGAGCATGTTGATTTCAGCTTTACACCAAAGGCAAATACCGGTTCAGCGCATCCTAAATTTAAGAATGAAACATGCTATGGGTATGACCTCAGGCGGGATACAGAGCGATTCGATTTTAAAACGGGAGAACTTCAGCTTCAGTGGCTGCTGGATATTTACAGTTCATTTCCGGATTCAGTTACCTTTTTTGATCGCCCCGGATTTTTTGACAAACTGGCCGGAAAAAAATCCCTGAGAATACAAATGCAAAACGGCGTTGATGCCGAAAACATCCGCCAAAGCTGGCAGGAAGATCTGACTGCATTTAAGGCAATGCGGGAAGCGTATTTGCTTTATGAATAGTGGTGTTGTAGAATTACGCCCCGGAATTAAGAAATACTGATCAATAGAATAAAAAAAGGCCATCCACTGGTTAGCGGACAGCCTTCTCGCAACATGAAACATTAGTTTACTTTACTTCTTCAAAATCAACATCGGTTACTTCGCCATCGTCGTCACCTTTGGATTTTGATTTATCTTGCTGTTCTGAGCCTTCTTGTGGACCGGTCTGCTGGCCTCCCTGCTGTTGCTGACCTGCATTCTGGGCATTGTAAATGTCCTGTGAAGCCTCCTGGAATACTTTGTTGAGTTCTTCCATTGAGCTGTCGATGGCAGCAACATCCTGGTTTTTATGTGCTTCTTTAAGCTTAGCCAGAGAATCTTCTATAGGCTTTTTCTTATCAGCAGGGATTTTGTCACCTACTTCTTTGAGTTGTTTTTCCGTCTGGAAAATCAACTGATCAGCCTTGTTGATCTTCTCAACTTTTTCTTTTTCCTGCTCGTCTTTTTCAGCATTGGCTTCAGCCTCGGCTTTCATCTTGTTGATTTCTTCATCAGATAAACCTGTAGAGGCTTCAATGCGGATGCTCTGTTCTTTACCGGTGCCTTTGTCTTTGGCAGATACATTGAGTATGCCATTGGCATCGAGATCAAAGCTTACTTCAACCTGCGGAACACCACGTGGTGCCGGTGGAATACCATCGAGGTGGAAGCGACCAATGGTTTTGTTGTCTTTAGCCATCGGACGTTCGCCCTGCAGTACATGAATTTCTACCGAAGGTTGATTGTCAGTTGCCGTGGTAAAGGTTTCTGATTTGTTTGTCGGGATGGTTGTGTTTGCTTCAATCAATTTGGTCATAACACCGCCCATGGTTTCAATGCCAAGTGAAAGGGGTGTGACATCCAGCAGAAGCACATCTTTTACATCACCGGCAAGAACACCACCCTGAATGGCAGCACCAATGGCTACAACTTCGTCGGGGTTAACACCTTTTGAAGGTTCTTTGCCGAAAAATTTGGTCACTTTTTCCTGAATTGCCGGAATACGTGTTGATCCACCAACGAGCAGAACCTGATCGATATCTGACGTTGAAAGGCCTGCATCTTTGAGTGCTGCTTTGCATGGTTTCATTGTAGCTTCGATAAGCTCGTCTGCGAGTTGTTCAAATTTCGATCTGCTCAATGATTTAACCATGTGTTTGGGCACACCGTCTACCGGCATGATGTATGGAAGGTTGATTTCAGTTGAGCTTGAGCTTGAAAGTTCAATCTTGGCTTTTTCAGCAGCTTCTTTAAGGCGTTGCATTGCCATGGGATCTTTAGAAAGATCTGCACCTTCATCTTTTTTAAACTCTTCAACAAGCCACTGAATAACGACTTCATCAAAATCATCACCACCCAGGTGTGTGTCACCATTGGTAGATTTTACTTCAAATACGCCATCGCCAAGCTCAAGGATGGAAATATCAAATGTACCACCACCAAGGTCAAACACAGCCACTTTCATGTCCTGATCTTTTTTGTCAAGTCCATATGCAAGTGATGCAGCCGTTGGTTCATTGATAATACGTTTTACTTCCAGACCGGAAATTTCTCCGGCTTCTTTGGTTGCCTGACGTTGTGAGTCATCAAAATATGCCGGTACGGTAATGACAGCTTCTGTTACTTCCTGACCAAGGTAATCTTCTGCGGTTTTCTTCATTTTCTGAAGCACCATGGCAGAAATTTCCTGTGGTGTGTATTTTCTGTCATCAATCTGAACGCGTGGAGTATCGTTGCCACCGTCAATAATTTTATACGGCATGCGTTTGATTTCCTTTGTCAGGTTGCTGTATTTTTCACCCATGAATCGTTTAATGGATGCAACGGTTTTTTCGGAGTTGGTAATAGCCTGACGTTTTGCAGGGTCACCCACTTTTCTTTCCCCGTTTTCGACAAAAGCCACCACTGATGGTGTGGTACGCTTGCCTTCGCTGTTAGGAATAACAACGGGTTCGTTGCCTTCCATCACTGATACGCATGAGTTTGTTGTTCCTAAGTCTATTCCAATTATTTTACCCATAATATTTTATAAAGATTTGATTTCACAATTTTATTAATTCGTCTTTGTGTTATCAATCTTTGTGCCACAGGAAAAATCCTTAGGAAAGGGGTAAAATTGTCAGTGCTTGTTTTCAATACGTGTCAGTAAACTGTAAAACACCTGCCAATACGTCACCTGTTGGAGACGTAATAGGGGTTGTCTCTGTCGGCAAAGTTGAGTTGATCAGTCAATGTGTCTGTAGCAATTTTTGTTACGGTTGAAAGCGTTACCGGGATGGTTCGTTCCTGAGTGTAACGTGCAGCAAACAATCCAACACCATTTTCGATATTGGTGAAGAACGGTTTTTCCTGAACGGCTCCATAGCTGGGTTCACTGATTTCAGAATAGATGCGAAAATCTTCATCTGCAACGTAAAGGCTGAATGTTGCAGAGTTGGGGTAACGTACAAGGCGGGTAACCCCTTCTTTTTCTTCAACCTGATTCAGCAGCTCTTCATAAAACTGTTCTATGGTAAAATCCAGTGAAACTTCCTGATCTGATCCGCTCAATGTTTTTACCGGCCAGCTGATCTCTATCGGCTTTAAGTCTTTGATGGTATCACCTGAATCAGTAACCTCAAGATAGTAAAAGCGAAATACCATTTGGTACAGACTGCCATTTTCACCGGTTCTGTATTCTGTACTTACAGAACCAAAGCTGTAATTTTCAAGTGAAAGCTTTTGTACCGATAAGGGGCTGATGATGTACGCTCCGCTGATGAGCTTTAATTGACTTGTGCATTCAGTATTTTCATCGGGAATTTCAACATGAAGCTCATAGGTGTAATCATTACCGGCATTGCTCTCTGCATCTATTTCCCCCTGATAAATATATATGGTATTGCGGTCAGTAGCAAATTCAACTTCATTCGGATTGTCTTCTTCTGGCTTTGGAATGGTATCGACAGGAACAAAATCAAGCCTTTTGACCACATTGCCGCTTTCAATCTGATTTATGTATACAATGGCATTATCATAAAACAGGGAATCACTGATTGCGGCCATTTCTGCAGCAGGGGCATCCCCAAGAAAGGCTTTGTTTACTTTAATGTAATGTACACTGTCGTTTTGATTGAGCATGCCATATACAACGGGAATGTTTTCCCATTCAGCGGTGGGGTCGAGTTCATCGTTGCAGGCAGAAATTCCGATCAGGAGAGTAAGTATGAGTGATATTATTGCAAATTTCTTCATTTAACCCATGTTATTTAAAAATAATTATCAATTTTGTATCGATATAACGTTCTGAAATAAGAAACGTTTCAAATTTAGACTTATTTTTTGATCTGCAAAAATATTATATTATGTCAACCTATAAGAATGTAAGACGCGTAACTACGAAGGTTCTGCAGGCAATGAAAGAGAACGATGAGAAAATTGCCATGCTGACAGCCTATGATTATTCCATGGCGCGTTTGCTTGATTCATCGAATATTGATGTGATATTGGTTGGTGATTCAGCTTCAAATGTTATGGCCGGATATGAATCTACCTTACCCATTACCCTGGATCACATGATATATCATGCAGCCAGTGTAGTGCGTGCTGTTCAGCGTGCGCTGGTGGTTGTGGATTTGCCTTTTGGTACCTACCAGGGGAACTCCAAACTGGCACTGAAATCTTCTATCCGCATAATGAAAGAAACCGGAGCCGCTGCCATTAAAATGGAAGGGGGTGCCGAAGTAGAAGAGTCCATTCGGCGTATCCTTTCTGCCGGGGTCCCTGTAATGGGCCATTTGGGGCTCACACCGCAATCGATTCATAAGTTCGGAACTTATGTGGTAAGGGCTACCGAAGAAGAGGAGGCCGAAAAGCTTATTGAAGATGCGCATTTGCTTGAAGAGCTTGGCTGTTTTGCCATTGTGCTTGAAAAAATACCCTCAGACTTGGCTGCACAACTTGCGCGGGAAATAAAAATACCGCTTATTGGTATAGGTGCAGGTCCTGATGTTGATGGTCAGGTGCTTGTGCTTCATGATATGCTTGGTATTACTCAGGAGTTTTCGCCACGGTTTTTGCGGCGTTACCATGATTTATCGAAAGAAATTAAAACAGCAGTTTCTCAATACATTGAGGATGTTAAGCGTTTGGATTTTCCGAATGAAAATGAACGGTACTGATGGCACAACAATTTGTTCCTGATGTTTTATATGAAGACAATCACCTGCTTGTTGTAAATAAGCCGGTGGGTATGCTGGTGCAGGGTGATGAGACAGGGGATGTTCCCATTACAGAACATTACAAATCCTACCTGAAAGTAAAATACAATAAACCCGGGAATGTGTTTTTGGGTCTCGTTCACCGTATTGATCGTCCTGTCAGTGGTGTTATGGTGCTGGCCAAAACCAGCAAGGCCATGCAAAGGCTGAATAAACAGTTTAAAAACAAACATCCCGAAAAGATTTATTTTGCCATTGTTAAAAACATGCCTGCAGAAAAATCTGCTCACCTGAAACACTACCTGAAAAAAAACCGGGAACAGAACAAATCTTATGTTGTAGACCAACATACCGGAGGTGCAAAATATGCCGAACTAAAATATGAGCATATTGCTTCTTCAGATACCTACCATTTGCTGAAGGTCGAGTTATTAACGGGACGACATCACCAGATTCGCTGTCAGCTGGCTCATTGCGGTTGTCCCATTAAAGGTGATTTAAAATATGGTTTTCCGCGCTCAAACAAAGACGGAAGCATCAGTCTGCATGCCGGCAGGCTTGGATTGGAACACCCTGTCAGGAAAGAGAACATATCGTTTTCTGCTCCGTTTCCGTCAACAGATGTTTTGTGGAATTTATTCCGGCAATTCGTTTAAAACACAGAATTCCTTTTCCTCAGGTCTGATAATCATTATTTTGTCTTTTAAAAAAGCGAGCCCCAGAATACCATGAAATGCAGGGTTGGCATCACTAACAGTTCGGCTGTCCGGCACATTCCAGCTTTTTCCGCAAAATGCAATTTCCGAGGGTTCATCTATGGGGTTGAAAATCACGTACAGAGCAGATTCAGGATTCAGCAAAAATGTGTATTCCTGATTGTTTATTTTCACAGGTATCAGCATTTTGCTGTCCATATAAATGCTGTACTTGTCAAATTTACAACTGTCTACGCACCGGAAATCTGTACAGGTTTTGATTTTACGTTCCCGGAAGTTGATCATTATCTCTTTTCCGGAAAAGAAATCCAGGGAGATTTCACCCGCTATGCTGTCCGGGGTATTGTTGTCCCTGGGAATGACATTAAAGCGTTTTGGCCCAAAGCATATTGTACCAAGCTTCCCACTTATGTCTTCGGCGGTGCTGCTGTCTTTGTTGGCTGACAGGGTGCCCACAGAATCAGCAAAATCGGTGTAAATGTTTTGTGTTTTAATTCCGTGGTGAAGGGTAAAGTATGCTTCACGTGTACAGGTTTGATCAAAAGCCACCGGAAGAAGTATTTTTGAGTGGGAGTGGTAAAAATTACCCAGGCTGTCACCTTTCCATATAAAGCTGGCTTCATTTACTATGGGTTCTTCGCTTATGTTTTTTCTGTCGGAGGGCTGACACCCCATAACTGCCAGCGTTATCAGAATGATCAATGGTAATGTTTTCATAATCGTGGTCTTTTTTCAAATATAGCGATTTTTTGGATTGAACCGGAAGAATTTCGATGTCTGCAGGATTTTGTACATTTGTTTGTGTCCCTTTTCGGATTAATATGAAAATCGGCTTGTGCTACATATTGTTGTGTTTTTTATTAATGCCACTTACACAATTGGCTATTGCACAAAGATACAGGAATGCAGTGTTTGACGATGTTAGCATTCAGCACGATTTGGAATATGGCAGGGCCGAAACCTATCTTGGCGTAGAAAAACAACTAAAATTTGATTTTTATGAACCCTCCGGCGATAGTTTGCAATTCCGGCCACTGGTAATTACTGTTTTTGGAGGCTCGTTTATTCTTGGCAGCCGCTCATGGGTAGATATGCAGGCATGGGGAGACAGCCTTGCCAGACGCGGTTTTGTGGTGGCATCAATTGACTATCGACTGGGGTATAACCCGGCTTCTGAAAAAAGCCTTATCCGGGCTGCATATCGTGCAGGTCAGGATGTCAGTGCAGCCATACGGTACTTTAAAGCAGAATATGCAACCTATGGTATTGATACCAGCCGGATATATCTGCTGGGAAATTCTGCGGGGAGCATTGCCTCCCTTATTGCAGCCTTTTTAACTGATGAGGAGCGTCCGGTACAAACATTCGGGGACAACATACGGCCTGATTTAAAATGCAAACACTGCACCGGAACTGATGGCAATCACAGTTCTGAAGTTGCTGGTGTTATATCGCAGTGGGGCGGCCTCACCAATTTGCACTTTATTGACAGGAATGAAGATATCCCTGTTTGTTTTATCCATGGACAAAAAGATGGTACGGTACCATATGATGTCGGTCCGGCATACAATATCCGGCTTTTGCCGCTGCTTTATGGTTCTGAATATATGGCCTCACATATGGACAGCCTGGGCATATACAATGAGCTGCATTTGTTTAAAGATAAAAAGCATTGCTTTTACCTTGAGTCAAGCCAGTTGAAGCTAAAACCAGATGAGTTTTCTCAATGCCTTAGCATTGTTCTGGATTTTATTCACAGCGTTGAGAATGATTATGTCCTGGCAGAAGCACCATTTCACTCTTATGTGTTGGAGCAGCCTGTATGTTTTGGTTACAAGGGTGATTTTTCAGAATTCCCTGTATCGTTTCGCATATTGTCTGTTGTCGGAAGACAGGTGCAATCCGGCAACTATCCGGTAGTGTATCAGGATACAAATCAATTAAACCCTGGGATTTACTTACTGGAGTTGCATTACCCGGGTACTGACCGCTTTTTTAAATTGATTATTAATTAGTGTTTGTCAATACAGTCACCAATTAATCTTTTTCTGTTTTCGCATCAAGCCTGCCACGTTCCATGATACTGGCATTCAGTTCAAAACCCAGAATGATGGCAAAGCTCATAATGTAAACCCAGATCAACACAACAATAATGGTAGCCAGAGAGCCGTATAGCTTATTGTATTGGGCAAAGTTATTCACAAAAAAGGAAAACCCGTACGAAGCCAGCACCATCAAAATGGTGGCGAGAGTTGCTCCGGGGGAAATAAAACGGAAACGTCCTTTTCTGGCAGGGGCCAGGTAATAGATAAAGGAAGTGCTAAAGAAGAAAAGGCCGAGAATGATAATTACCCTGACACCGAGAAAGACATACCATAGCAATTTCGAATCATCAAAAAACCTGGTGTAAAGGGATTCATTGATGGTAAGCAGGGTAATGGCAATGGTGATTAATATAAACTGAATAAAGACAAGCAGAATAGAGACCAATCGCCGCATCCACCATTTACGGTATTCTATGGTATGGTATGAACTGTTGAACGCCCTGACAAGAGCTAAAACACCGTTTGATGCAATAAAAACGGCCAGAACAAATGTCAGAGACAGCAGGGATCCCCGTTGTTTTGTTATAATATCAACGATAGTATCCTCCAGCGTCAGGTAGGCATTATGGGGCATAAACGTTTCCAGCAGATTGAGCAGGGATTCCTGAAAGTTCTCAATCGGGATGTAAGGAATCAGCGTAAACAAAAAGATAATGGCAGGGAAAATAGACAGAAAGGCTGAGTATGCTACGCTGGTAGCCCTCTGCTGCATATCTCCTTTTTGAATCCCGCGGATAAAAAATTTGCCAATATCATAAATTGGATATTTGTCAAAACCGGGGAGGGAAAAGCGTTTTGCTTTACCTTTAAGCCAAAGTCGAAAATGCCGTAAGTTTTTCTTCATTACACAACGTATAATGAAATATCAAGGCTTTGAATATGATGAGTCAGAGAACCAACGGAAATATAATCCACACCGGTTTCGGCATAATCACGCAGGTTTTTCAGGGTTATCCCACCAGAGCTTTCCAGTTCTATCCGCTTGTTGACATGTTTAACAGCCTGATGCGTATCTTCTACGGTGAAATTATCGAGCATTACACGATCTACCTTTTCTGATTCCAGTACCTGGTCAAGTTCCTCAAAATTTCTGACCTCGATTTCAATGGGGATATTCAGTTTGTGTTCTTTCAGGTAGGATTTGGCCATATTGATGGCCTCGCAGATGCCGCCGGCAAAATCTATATGATTGTCTTTAAGCATGATCATATCGTAAAGTCCAAAACGGTGATTCATGCCGCCACCAATCCGGACAGCTTCTTTTTCAAGCAACCGCATGCCG
This sequence comes from uncultured Bacteroidales bacterium, assembly GCA_964418565.1. Lineage (GTDB taxonomy): Bacteria > Bacteroidota > Bacteroidia > Bacteroidales > ML635J-15 > JAQIBY01. The sequence goes on from CAYQMB010000003.1 coordinate 42,635, forward strand.
GGAGTTGTTTTTCTGGTATCCAGTATTCTGGCATTGGTGCCCTGTATAGCGTCGGTGTATTCTCTTGTTTTGGTGGCAATTCCGCTCATCCTTTGCATAAAGTTTAATGCCACACGTTCTGCAGTGAGAATGCTTTGTTTATTTCCGGATATTGTGATGATTTCATCTCCGGGCCCAATGTTATCACCATCAACAAGAAAGGATTCTACTTTTATGTCCTTATCATAAGCGGCAAATACTTTTTTTGCTACTTCAACACCAGCGAGTACACCAGCTTCTTTTGCAAAAATCCGGGCATTTCCGGTTTCTCTGGTTTTAAAACATGCAAGCGAGGAATGATCGCCTTCACCCAGGTCTTCTTTTTTTGCTAATTGGATAATTTCATTCAAATAATCGTCGTAATTCATTATTCCTCCTGTATTCTAAGTTGGTGTATTAATGGTTTTCCATCATTCATCTTCACTAAGAAGTTGATGCGGTATTTTTGTTTTGGCGTTTCCAGTGTTCCGATGGCATATTTCACTTTATCGCTGCCACCCTGGTGAAGAATGGAGAATTTCTTTGGTCGGTTTTTGTTGAAAAAATCTTTGAGTATTTGTGTGGCCTGAGCTTTGCTGTATATTCCTTCTTCATCAAGCAATATGAGCTCAATGGATTCATTGAAGTATGAGCTGAGTGTCTCAACATTGCCTACTTCAAATGCTTTAAATATTTTAGCAGGAATGTCAAATGCCGGAGCTGCTTTACTGTTCATTACTGTTCCCAGCAATGCAATCAGTAGAATCATGTGCTTTACCTTTTTCATTGGTGCATTATTTGGTTACCCTATCCTCAGCAAAAATTAAACCAAAGGCGGTTGTTCTGTATAATTTGTGTACAAAGTTAATGAATATTTTAGGAAAATAAAGGCCTATGGCAACAATGAAGCAATAGATCCATGGGATGAGTGATTATACCTGCGTGGTGTGATTTTTGCAAGGATTTGCTGAAAATATTGTACAATGCTTATTTGGATTTAAAAATCTGAGCTTTCTTTGTTTTCGCATTAAAATTGTGAAAGATTGATTAAATTTAACGCAAACTATTAATGATATGAATACAATCCGGAAAACGCTGATATGTTTGCTCATATTTTTGTTGTCATTTGTTGCTGCTGTAATCTTGCAACAACGTGCAGAGCAGACAGCAGAGGAAATCATTGATGAATCAGTTGTTGAGAATAAACTGGAGAACCAGATACGCCTTCAAAATAGTGTGTTGGAAGACCTCCTTGCTGACCTTCCGGAAAATCCGGATTGGGATGCATTTCAGACTTTAATCAAAAGCCGCAGTAAACAGTTGTCCGCTAATAATATAGATGTGTTTCTGTTCAGGGATTCGAGCTTGCTGCGTTGGAATGACAGGGCGTTGCCGGTTACCTTCAGTGATTTGCCGGAATCAGGGATTTCTGCCGGGAAAAGTAGCAATGGGTGGTATGTGTTTAACAGAATGAATTACGGCGAATATGTATTGTTGTCATCCATACTAATAAAACGGGAGTATAGTTATCAAAATCCGTATTTGCCGGAATATATATCCAGTGCTTATGATGTTCCTGATGAAGTGGATGTCAGCCTTTCTGAAGGAAAAGGCATTCCCGTGTATTTTGGGGATACCCATTTGTTTAGTTTTGTTCCTGAACAGGAAACTTACCGCAATAAAGGGGCATATGCGTTTTCTGTGATATTGTATTTTATTGCATTTATCAGCTTGCTGGCATGTATTTTCATGGGCTACTCCTTCTTTATGAGCCGGGTGAAGCAGCCCAGCTGGCTGTTGTTGGCCGTGTTGGCTGATGTCGTATTGCTTCGCTATTTGATAATCCATTTCGACTTTCCCTTTGTGTGGATGCAGATGGATTTGTTTTCACCGGTTCACTATGCCGAATCACTGATCAATGACTCCCTTGGTGGCCTGTTGATTAATACTGTCCTGTGGCTCTTCTTTGCTTTGACCATTCACCGGTTTTTTCGATTGAAACAGAGGGCTGTTTCTAAACGGATACAGGTGATTGTTGCTTTTGTAGTCGTTGCTTTTTCTTTTATGCTCCTTTTTTACAGCCTTGACAGCATTAAGGGATTGATTTTGAATTCTTCAATCCCCTTTGATTTCAATCGATTGCTTGAACTGAATTATTTGTCATATGTCGGATTGCTTACCAGTATCTTAATGCTGGTGGCCAATGGCTTTATTATTGACCGCATGCTGAAAGAGACCAGGCGTTTTGTGAATCCTGTTTTCTGGCAATACGCCGGAGGCTTTTTTCTGCTTATGCTTCCTGGTCTTAACTGGGTGTTTTCGGATGAGCCTCTTAGTATCATCAGCCTGACTGCACTGATTGCGATATTGTATATCCTGGGATGGATTCGTATCTACGGCAAAAATATGTCCTACTATGCTTTGCTTCTGCTTGCATTTTTATCGGCTGTTTTGATTACTGCTTTTGTGAATGAAGTGCTGGAGGTAAAACAAGAAAAGCAAAGCAGGGTGCTTGCCATGAATTTGTCAAATGAGCGTGATCCCGGAGCAGAGTATTTTCTGAAAGCCATCAACAACAAGCTGTGTGAAGACAGCAGAATAGTAAATCTCCTGGAACAGGGAGATTATGATAAGGCATATAACTATTTTTTTGATAATTACCTGCAGGGATACCTTGAGAAATACGATGTTCAGTTGTCTCTTTGTAACGTGAAGGATAGCTTGATTATTCAACCCGATAATGTGTCTGTTCATTGTCAGAATTTCTTCGGAAATATGCTGAATCAATCCGGAATCATCATGCCTGGTTCGGATTTTTATTTCCTCGATAACAACAACGGAAGAATTTCGTATCTGGGCAAGATTCCTGTATCTGTAACGGATAGCCTGAACACCAACCTGTATGTTGAGCTTGACAGCCGATTACAAATAGAGGGCCCGGGATATCCTGAGCTGCTGCTTGATAAAACAATGATGCCTAAAAAATACAGCGGGGACGTATCCTATGCCAAATATTATAAAACGGAACTGATTGATAGTAAGGGAGCATATGATTATGCTGAACAGGCAACCTTCCCGGAACCCGAGAGCGAGTATTATTCGTTTATTGATGGAGGGTACAGGCATCTTGTTTATTATCCCGGCAAGGGAAACTACATTCTTGTCAGTAGAGAAGAAAAGGACTTGAGATCATATCTGATTTTCTTTACCTACATATTTTTTGTGTTGATTATCCTGATGAACCTGGTGTATATTATCTATTATTTTGCACGTCGGCAGGGGCGGCATGTTTTTAGTGGCAGCATGAAAAATCGCATTCAGACATACCTGGTTTTAATTTTGTCCATATCTATTATTGTGATTGGAACCGTTAGTGTCAGCTTTTATATCAGGAAGTACAGAGAAAAGCAAACAGATGCCATTGAAGAGAAAATGCAATCTGTACTCATTGAACTTAATCACAAAATCGGGAGTGAAAAAAATCTGGATACTTCAATGGAGGATTACCTGAATTACCTGCTGGTTAAATTTTCCAATGTTTTTTATACGGACATCAACCTGTTTGACACTGATGGCTCCTTGTTGGCCTCATCACGAATGGAGTTGTATGAGCGTGGTTTGGTTGGGGAGCGTATGAGCCCCAAAGCTTATGATAAAATTGCCAGGAAGGAACAGAAGTATTTTGTTCAAAATGAAACCATTGGAAAAATGGATTACCTGTCTGCGTATTTACCTTTCCGAAATCAGGACGGACAAGTGCTGGCCTATATAAACTTACCCTATTTTGCAAAACAGCAGGACTTCAGGCAGGAGATATCGAGCCTTACTGTGGCTGTTTTAAACGTTTACCTGGCTTTGTTTATTCTGACAATTCTCGCAGCTATTTTTACCTCAAATCAGCTTACCCGACCGTTACGGATGATTGAGGAAAGCCTGAGGAAGATGGATATTTCCCGCAGAAACCGCAAAATCAGCTATTCAAGGGATGATGAAATTGGTAGCCTTGTAAAAGAATACAACAGAAAAGTTGACGAACTTGCCGACAGTGCTGAACGGCTGGCACGAAGTGAGCGTGAATTTGCCTGGCGTGAAATGGCAAAGCAAATTGCTCATGAGATTAAAAATCCCCTTACACCAATGAAACTGAGCGTTCAGCAATTTGAAAAAGCGTATAAAGGAAACGATCCCGACCTGGATTATATATTTGATAAAGTGTCAAAAACCCTTATTGAACAGATTGAAAGCCTTGCCAATATTGCAACTGAATTTAGCAATTTTGCAAAAATCCGGCTGAAAAAGAAGGAGCCTGTGGACCTTAGTGAACGTATTGCGCGTGTTGAGCAATTGTTTTCAGGCCTTAGCAGTACCATTGTTGAGGTAAGGGATGGTACGCAGGGACAGGCTGTGATTATGGCTGACAAGGAGCAGATAATGAGGGTGTTTAATAACCTGATAAAAAATGCATTACAGGCTATTCCTGACGAACGTACAGGGGTTGTGCGCATCAAACTCGATGATATGGGTGATTATTACCTGCTTGAAATATCTGATAATGGCAGTGGCATCAATCAGGATATGCATGATAAAATATTTTCTCCGAATTTTACTACCAAAACATCCGGAATGGGGCTGGGCCTCAGTATCGTAAAAGGTGTCGTGGATAATATGGACGGAAAAATTTATTTTGAAACCCAAACGGGCGTGGGAACCAGTTTCTTTATTGAGTTTCCAAAATCAGAGCGATAATAAAAAATGCCGGCGCTGGCCGGCATTTTTATCAATACTCTGTATTTATTTTATTTTTTATATGCCTCAAGGCCTTTGTCCAGAAAGTCAGTAAAGTTCTCAGGATTGGTTTCAAAACGCATGCTTTCATCAATTAGCTGTTCTTCAGTTTCAGGATCAACAATCACATAATAGGGTTGCGAATTGACATTGAAATCCCGAATCTGACGATCCATATTCATTTTGCCGATGCGTTTCTTTAATTTACCGTCGGTTTCAGACGTGTACCATTTGTCTTCTGCAGCTTCATTACGTTCATCAACATACAATTTTGCTACAATGTATTTGTTATTGATGTAATTCATTACTGCCGGGTTTGTCCAGATTTCACTTTGCATTTTTTTGCAGTTGCTGCATGAATGCCCTGTGAAATAAACCAGTAATGGTTTGTCCTGCTCCAGGGCACATGATCTGGCCTGATCATAATCAAAATAGCCTTGTGTGCCTTCCGGATAGTGCAGGAAATCACCGTAAAGGGGGGTGTCGCACAACTCACTGGCGGGTTGATTGCTCTGCTGGGTAGTTCCACCTGCATTGATGTCAAATTTCTGAGCTGTTTTGGGTGGTATTACCGCTGAAATGGAGGACAGATTGGCACCAAATAGGCCAGGAACAAGGTATACGGCAAAGCTAAACGATGCAATAACCAATATCAGGCGGAAAACCCCGATGTGTGGAATTTCACTGTCGTGAGAGAATTTGATTTTTCCGAGCAGATATACTCCCAAAAGGATGAAAAGTACAATCCAGATGGACAGGTAGAGATCACGGCTGAGGAAATTGAGGTTGTATGCCTGATCGATATTTGACAGGAATTTCATGGAGAAGGCCAGCAGGATAAATGCAAAAACAACTTTTACAGAATTCATCCAGCCACCGGATTTTGGCAGCTTTTTCAGCCATCCGGGGGATATTGCCAGCAAAGTAAAAGGTAATGCAAATCCGAATCCGAAACCTGCCATTCCAACCGTCGGTTCTATCCAGCTCCCACTTGCTGCACCTTTTACAAGCAGCGCTCCAACAATGGGGCCGGTGCATGAAAAACTGACAATGACCAGTGTCAGTGCCATGAAAAATGATGCCAATACGCCACCTTTATCAACCTGCTGGTCTGTTTTGTTAGCCAGACGCGATGGCAGAACAATTTCAAACATGCCAAAAAAGCTAAAAGCAAATACCATAAACAGCACAAAAAAGATGCTGTTTGCAACCCATGATGTGCTAAGGGTTGTTGTCAGGTCAGCTCCGGCACTGGTAAGGGATACAATCACTCCCACCAGCGTGTAAAGCAACATGATTGAAAAGCCAAATACCAGCGCTTTAAATATGCTGTTGGCTTTGCTGGAATTGCCCTGCATGAAAAAGCTGACTGTCATGGGTATCATAGGAAACACACAGGGTGTAAGAACACCGGCCAGTCCACCACCAATGGCAATCAGAATAAAGCCAAGCAGGCTCCTGTCTTTTTCTTGCTTGTCAGAAGCCGGTTTTTTGGTGTCATTTTCTGTCAGCTTGCTTTCTGTGTCGTCCGGTGTATCATTTTCCTTGCCGACATGGTTTACCGTAGTATCTTCATCCGTGTCTGATTCGTTTATGGTATCATTAACCGCAGCCGTTTTGTCATTACCTTCATCGGAAGCTATGTTTTCCACCTCTTCGTTCTGGATTTCAGTTGGGCTTTTTGCGGGAACCCGAAAGTTGAGGTCTTCCGAAACAAGCACACATTGCCCGTCTTCAAAACAAGCCTGTCCGTCAATAAAACCTGTTATGGTGAACGGTTCAGTGCTGAGGATTTTAATTTTCTGAGAATAAGTGGCCTTTTCTTCCTGGTATTTGACATCTACCTCAAATACATCATCAAATGACTCAACCGGGGCAGGGGTTTCCTGTACTTCTCCGATAAGTTTGTAATCATCCGATTCATCGAAATTAAAATACAGGGGCATGGGGCCTCCTTCAGCCATATTGATGGTATAAAGGTGCCAGTGGTTTTCGATGCTTGCATGCATAATTAGTCTGGCATGACTGGCATCGGTTTTTTCCACAGAAAACTCCCAGCTCACAGGATTCACCTGTTGGGCGTTGCTTTTTTGGGGATACAGAAATGTTAGTCCTGTTAATAAAGCAACAAAACTCAGCAACATGAATTTTTTCATAACAAAAATTTGATTGTGTTTATTAAGAAATTTCTTCGTCTTTCTTATTAAAGAAATGATAATCAGTTAAGGTGTAGGACATGTCCTGTATAATATTTAACTGAAGCTTGTACTTCTTTTGCCATTTCTTTTTCAAAGATCGTAACCCGTTACGTTTATTAATGTATGCTTCCAGAAATGGATGCACCTTTATGGTAACCCGTTTTTCTTTATTTTGTTTAGCGATTGCCTGCAATTTGTTTTCAATCTCATCTACAATGAGTATGGCGGCCTGTGTTTTGCCTGTACCAAGACATGTCGGGCATGTTTCTTCAGTCTGGATATGCATTTCCGGTCTGACGCGTTGACGTGTGATTTGCATCAGGCCAAATTTCGTAAGGGGAAGAATCTGGAATTTTGCCCGTTCATTTGACATTTCGATTTTCATTTTTTCATGAAGTTGCTGCCTGTGATTTGCATCCTGCATGTCAATGAAATCGATGACAATAATCCCTCCCATATCGCGCAGCTTAAGCTGTCGTGCAATTTCTTCTGCGGCTGTCATGTTTACCGCCAGGGCATTGTCTTCCTGCCCTTTTGTGTGCTTTTTATTCCCGCTGTTGACATCTATAACGTGCAGGGCTTCAGTGTGTTCGATGATAAGGTAAGAGCCATCCTTCATCGGCACGTTTTTGCCAAACAGGGTTTTAATTTGTTTTTCAATATTGTAATATTCAAAGATGGGTGTTTTTCCTTTAAACAGCTTAACAATATTGGCTTTGTCCGGGGCAATTTCCTGCAGGTATTTTTTCAACTCCACAAAGGTTGCCTCATCGTTCACCATGATGTGACCAAAATCTTTGTTTAGCACATCCCGTAACATAGCCTCGGTACGATTTATCTCTCCGATAATAAGCATGGGAGGCTTTTTGTTGCGTACACGCTTGATGCCTTTTTCCCATTTGTCAATAAGGTAGCGTAGTTCTTTATCAAGATCCGCAACCTTTTTTGTCTGAGCTGCTGTTCGGATGATAACCCCGTAATTTTTGGGCTTGATGCTTTCGATCAGCTTAATCAGGCGGCGTTTTTCTGCTGATGAACTGATTTTTTGCGATACAGATACCTTGTTGGAAAAGGGCATCACCACCAGATTCCGGCCGGCGATGCTGATTTCGGATGCCAGTCGCGGACCTTTTTGAGAGATGGGTTCCTTTGCAATCTGAACGATGACATTTTCACCATTGTTCAATACATCAGAGATGCTTCCGTTTTTGTTGATTTCAGGCTCTAGCTTAATCCTGTTGGATGGTCGCTTTTTGGCTTTTGGATTCTGAAGAATCTGATAAAATTTCTTAAGTGTCGTGAAATGTGGCCCCAAATCAAGGTAATGTAAAAACGCATCTTTATGATATCCCACATCTACAAAGGCAGCATTCAAGCCCGGCATAAGCTTACGTGCCTTGCCCAGGTAAATATCCCCAACTGAAAACCGGTGATTGTTGTCCTCTTCCTGTAGCTCTATCAGTTGATTATTTTTGAGCAGCGCAAGCCTGATTCCTGAAGGTTTTACTTCAACAATAAGGTCATTATTTCCGCCTTTTTTCTTACTCACGATCGTTGTGGTGATAATACAACCAAAGCTTTAGGCATCTAAAGCTTTGGTTGTCTGTTAGAAAGGAAAAATTATTTATTCTTCTTGTGTCTGTTTTTACGCAAACGTTTTTTGCGTTTATGCGTAGAGATCTTGTGTCTTTTTCTTTTTTTACCGCTTGGCATAAGTGTTCAGATTTTAAATGTAAATAACCTAGTTGTTTTCTTTTACTTCGCTGACAAATGTTTTGGAGGGTTTAAAAGCCGGAATTTTGTGAGCAGGGATGGTGATTGTTGTGTTTTTGGAAATATTCCGTGCTGTTTTTTCTGCACGCTGCTTAATGATAAAGCTACCAAACCCTCTTAAATAAACGTTGTTACCGTTTACAAGACCGTCTTTTACTGTACTCATAAATTCCTCAACAGTGCGTTGAACAATTACTTTCTCAATTCCTGTGTTCTTTGAAATTTCGTTTACGATGTCTGCTTTAGTCATTGTATTATTCTTTAAAATGTTTGTTTAACTATTGATTTTTAAGGAAGTGCAAATATAATATTTTTTTCAAACCAACAATGGTTTTTCTGAATTAATGCATTCCATTATCTTTACACAATGAATGAAATTACCCCTTTGCTGATAGAATGGTATGCAAAGACTGCCAGGGATTTACCATGGCGAAACACCCGGGATCCCTATCATATATGGTTGTCTGAGATTGTTTTACAACAGACTCAGGTAAAAACAGGACTTAAGTATTACGAACGAATCTTATCAGAGTATCCTGATGTATATTCCCTTGCTGGTGCCGGCCAGGACAAGTTTATGAAATTGTGGCAGGGGCTTGGGTATTATCGCCGTGCTGATAATTTGTTGAAAACAGCTAAATTTGTTGTTGATGAACTTGAGGGGAAATTCCCCACCTCCTATTCTGGTTTGCTTAAGCTCAAAGGGGTGGGGAGATATACGGCAGCAGCGGTGGCTTCTTTTGCTTATGATGAACCCGTGCCGGTAATTGACGGAAATGTGCGGCGCGTTGTGTCCAGGCTGTTTGATGTTCACAGTATTTATGGTTCGACGAAATTTGAAAAACAAATTAATGAAGGTGTCAGTGAAATATTTAGTCACGATAATCCTGCATTGTTCAACCAGGCTATTATGGAGTTTGGGGCGCTTCAGTGCAGAAAAGTGCCGCAATGTGAATCATGCCCGTTAATTGCGTTTTGCTTAGCGCGAAAAGGCGGCAGTGAAACCAAACGACCGCTAAAGAAAAAAGGAAAAGGCAAACGATTGCGCAGGTTTTGCTATTTGCTTTACCGGGAAGGGAATAAGGTGGCGCTTGTTAAACGTGGCGATTCTGATATATGGCGTAACCTTTATGAATTCCCCTGTGTGGAAACAAATGATTGTAATCCCGGTACAATTGCCGGTAAGATTGAGTCGGAGTTTCATGTTAGTGCTCCCGGTTTGATTGAAGTGATACGCATGAATTCACATATTCTATCGCATCAGGAAATTTATGCCAGTCTGTTTCTGCTTAAAGGTGACAAACCCACAGGAGTAATTATGGTTGATATCAGTGAGCTCTATGCTTATCCTGTTCACAGGCTGATGGAAAAATTGTTGCATGATTCATCCGTTGAAGCACTGCTTATGTAAAAAAGCACTTATTATTTCCCGCGTCCTCTAATTACAGTGATAATCGTATATATCAGAATTTTAAAATCCACAGCAAGTGATATGTTTTCAATATAGAGGATGTCGTATTTAAGGCGCTCTATCATCTCGTCTACATTTTCGGCATAGCCGTATTTAACCTGTCCCCACGATGTTATGCCCGGCCGGACTTTGTGCAGAAGGTGATAATGTGGTGCTTTTTCAACAATCTGATCAATGAAGTATTGTCGTTCAGGCCTGGGGCCTACAAGAGCCATATCACCACGCAGAACATTGTAAAATTGTGGCAACTCGTCCATCCGGGTTTTACGTAAAAACCGGCCAAAATTGGTAACCCGCTTATCACCTTCGCTGCTAAGTTTTGGGCCGTGTTTCTCTGAGCCAACATACATCGAACGGAATTTGTATATTTTAAATGGTTTGCCATAACGACCAATGCGTTCATGCGAATACATGATTGGCCCTTTGGATGAAAGTTTTACGCCAATAGAGATGGCCAGATATAGAGGAGACAACAAAATTAAAGCAATGGCTGATGCGACAATGTCCATTAAGCGTTTGGTGTGTACCTGCCAGGTAGGCATCAGATGCTTACGGATTTGTATTAAGGGAGTACCCAAAATGTGCGTCATCCTTACTTTACCAATAAGGATGTCATACATGTCTGGTATAACTTTTATGGTTAATTTTGTTCCATGCAGCTTGTTTATGATCTCCTGAATCATGCCATGCTCATTGGATTCTATTGCTATAATAGCCTCTTCAACTTTATGTTTGCTAATCAAATCATGTATTTCATTAAGTGACCCCAGGGCAGGTAAATGATCCTGTAGCTGGTAATGTTCCTTTTTGCGAATGGGAATAAATCCGATAATGTTTAAGCCACTGTAGGGCTTTTGGTATGCAATCTCTTCGTACAGTTTGACAGCTCTTTCTGTGCTGCCTACCATAATGGCATTGAATTTTAATTTGTGATCACGGATTTGGTGGTTTGTGTAAGTAGTGATAAACACACGTGGTAAATATGTGAGAAAAAACTGTAAGCCGAAAAGAACACCAAAAGACTGGTAATAATCGCGGTAAGAGTTGACAATATCATCAAGTAGTAAGGCAAAGAATATGATGAAAACACCCAGAAATGTTGTGACAAATGTATTACCAAGCTCTTTAAGGCGTGATTTGCGGTAAATGTCACGGTAATAGCCGCTTAGCAGGTGGAGGCTGAGCCAGAATAAGGGAATGAGGGTGATTCCAAGCCAAAACTGTGTGTCTAAATTTATGTCAGGGGTTTGCCCCAGTGTCCGGGCTTCAATGACAAGCTTTCTGAATATGAAAAAAACTGTCCAGCTAATGGCTGCAGCCAGATAATCGGATAGTATATAGAGTGCTCTGTGTTTATTTACATTCATTAGTAATGCAATATTTTGATGTTATCCAGGTATACCTCACCGGCAACAAAATCCTCATTGTTTTCCATGGGTTGGGCACTGATAAACAGACGGTATTCTGTTGCATTGGTTGTTTCAGCAACAATATCCGTGAGATTGATGTATACCTTATTCCATTCCGGTGAATCAAATAATGTTAATATGGGGTACCGTACGTCAGAAAAGCCTTCACCTGTATATTCTTTGGCAAATACCCCTACGGTAAATTCCTGAGTGCACTTATAGCTTACTTCAGCAAAAATCTTTGCGTCTTTTGGTAAGGGGAAAACATCTGCTGTCCGGCAGTCAAAATTCGGGCGGGAAATATCATTGGCAAAATAACCACATTGCCCGTCAAGACAATTTGAATCATTAACTGTATTTAAGGTGGTGTCACTTGCGGTTGTGATTTCAAATCCGGTACCCAAATCTTCAAAATCCTCAAAAAACGGAACCTCGGTGTCTGTGTAGTTAAACACAGGGTTGATATTAAGCGTATCTCCGGGTGGCAGGAGCGTATCTGAGCGATAACTTGTCATGAAAGGGTAGATGACATGAAAACTGCTCTGCCCGCTTTCTTTAACACCTGCTTCAAGGGTGAGTTGCTGTTCGCCAGAGGGAAGTACCGGTACGGTAAACGGTGCTTCGTATGTGCCCACCAGCTGACCGTTAACGTATACCCATATATCTTCAATGTTGTGAAAATTGCCACCCTGTCCTGTAGTGTTGTTTACCATGATGGTGTCAACCTTTATATAGGAAGCCTGAGGCTCAGGAGGATTGATGATGTTACAGGAATTAAATGAGCTGATTATCAGCGCAAAAATGAGGATAAAACTGATATGTCTACCGGGCATACTGTTTCGGTTTTGATAAATAACGGCTGCAAAGTAAAGATATTGTTTGCAAATTATGAACAATTTGAAGTCAATTTAAGCCGCGAATTGATTTCCCTGATAACAGCCATGGTTCTGGAGGTGTTTTCAAGGCTTACTTCAGGAGACATTGCCTGCAGGATGCTTTTTGAAAAGGCTTCAAGTTCATCTGCAACCACATTGGCATTTTTTACCGGGATGGGGTCGCAGTTCATGTTGTTTTTGTTTTCCCCGAATAAACTGATATCGCCATCTTTGTCTTTGCTGTAACGGAAGGCCGCCTGATTAATAAAGTCAATTTCGATGTAGTCGGATGGGTTGTAAAATACCGCACTTTGTTCCTCATGACCGGAAATGCCGGAAGCCGTGAGATTGGCAATGCAGCCGTTGTGAAACTCGATGAAGGCGTTGACAACTTCCGGGCTCTGCTTGTTTGTACTCACGCCATATGCGGAAATTTTACGAATGTTGGATCTGACAACGCTCAGAATGTTGTCCACATCGTGCAGCATGAGGTCGTTTACCGGATGTACAGGCCTTGATTCATTGTAAGCTGTCATTCGCCGTGTCTGTATCATTCTTACCCGTGGGTGGATGAAGGGGCGTGCTGCCAGGAATGCCGGATTGTACCGGTGCGGAAAACCTACCTGTACCACCACCTCGGCTTCATCGCTGAGATTTATCAGATCTCGTGTCTCTGAAATGCTGTAGTCGCCGGGCTTTCCAATAAATATGTGTTTGGAGTTGCGCAAAGCGGATTTTAAACAGGTGTAAGAATTGTAACCGGATGTCGTTATCAGCGCATCAACATGCTCAAACAGGTCCTCAGGATGGAGAAAAATCTTGATGCCGTAATGCTTGCGGATATCAAGAACGCGTTCCTGGTTAATGTCATGTAAACCCACAATCTGAAATGTGTTCAGTTGGTTTAATAAGTCCAGGTAATGCGTGATGTCTTCATCTGTGCCGAGTATGCCTGCTTTTATCATTCCGATTGATTTTTGCACTAAAATACAGTTTATATAAGATGAAAAATGCTTGTGGCAGGGGGTTTTATCAACCTGCAGTTGTTAACAATCCGTGTTTCAGCTTATTCACTTTTTAAGGATGTTTGGGCTGTTTCTTTTGTATAATATTTGGTGTGACGCCGGGTGTGTGTGCCCAGAAACGGAATATTCCGGATTATTCAGACAATATGAAAAAAAAGAAAAATATCAAATGCTGATACAATCATTTTTGTATATTTGCAGCCCGAAACAACAGGGTCCAGTAGCTCAGTTGGATTAGAGCAACGGCCTTCTAAGCCGTAGGTCCCAGGTTCGAGTCCTGGCTGGATCACATTCATCGACCGGATGTCATTAACGATGTCCGGTTTTTTGTTCCCCTTTTTTCCCAGGCCTTTTGAGCTGTAGGTTGCAGGTGAGTTTATCAGGCTGCAAGACTGAAGTCCTGGCTGGATCACATTCATCGACCGGATGTCATTAACGATGTCCGGTTTTTTGTTCCCCTTTTTTTCAGGCCTTTTCAGCCTCAAAAACCTTGCGCCAAAACTGATTACAAAGGATGGAATGATTTGGCCTGTTGCAATGGAAAGCTAATCATTGCTTTAGAGATGCTGAGTGAAAAAATGTAAAATCGGTACGTGTGATTTTAAATGAAAGCCGTAATTTTGCATCAGATGCGATTGCAAAAGAAACTGGCCAAAGCTGAGATGATTCTCAAGGAAGAAAGAGAATCACTTTTATGGATGCTGTCTGATGGATCGGATGACCTCGCCGGTCCAAAAGACTTTTTGCCGTTCTATGAAGAGGATGCCAAATACCAAATCCGGGATTTGCATTTGCCGGATGCATATGAATCGCATTATCTGAATAAAATCTGCGATATATACGGTCCGTATTCAGAAGATCAGCCATCCAAAAAAGCCAGCTATTACGATAATGATTTTTACCGGCGTAAAAACGATGTGGACATCTGAATTTTTTATTTAATCCCTACTTTACAAAATCCTGAGTGTAATCAAAGTCAATGATTACCGGCGTCTGCGTTGTTTGTTTTTGTTGCGCTTGGCAAAGAACTCCTGCTTGCGGCGTGCTTTTTCCTTTTCAAATGCCTTTTTTTCAGCAGCGTTCATAGGCTTGTCTGTTTGGGGAAACGGGTTGTTTCCCGCGGGCTGGATTTTTTGTTTAATCAGTTTTTCTATATCCCGAACGTAGGCGTTTTCTTCAGGTTCACAAAGTGAAATGGCCGTTCCGTCTTCTCCCGCTCTGCCTGATCTGCCAATTCTGTGGACGTATGTTTCGGATTCGTTTGGAATGTCATAATTAATGACATACGCCAGTTTGTCGATATCAATTCCCCTGGCTGCAATATCAGTGGCCACAAGTACCCTGATCTTACCGGCTTTGAACTGAGCAAGGGCTTTTTGCCGCTGGTTTTGACTTTTGTTACCGTGTATCGCTGCCGATTTGATTTTTTCCTTGTGCAGGTTGCGGGCTATTTTATCTGCCCCGTGTTTGGTTCTGGAAAATAGTAACACCTGATCAATGCTTTGATCCTTTAAAATGTGCAGGAGCAGGTCTTTTTTGTCAGGTTTGTTGGTATAATACAGGTATTGCTGCAATGTATCGGCTGCTGATGATTGGGCTGCAACCTGAATTTTTACAGGATTTTCAAGGATACTTCGTGACAACTCAACAATGCTTTTTGGCATGGTTGCAGAGAAAAAGAGGGATTGCCGTTTTTTGGGCAGTACAGCAATAATTTTTCTAATGTCATGAATGAACCCCATATCAAGCATGCGATCGGCTTCATCAAGGACGAAATATTCAACATCCCGTAGGTGAATAAAGCCCTGGTTCATTAAGTCCAGCAGTCTGCCGGGTGTTGCTATTAGCACATCAACGCCTTTTTTGAGGGCATTGGTTTGTTTGCCCTGATTTACACCTCCAAAAATAACGGTATTATTTACCCTTGTATATTTGCCATAGGTGGAAAAACTTTCACCAATTTGTATGGCAAGCTCCCGGGTAGGAGTGATGACCAGTGCTTTGATTTTCCGTGAGGGTTTTCCATCCTGTTTCTCCTTATGCAGATGCTGTAGTATCGGTATTGCAAAAGCTGCTGTTTTTCCTGTACCTGTCTGGGCACTGCCTAAAATGTCTTTTCCTTTTATGATGTGGGGGATGGCTTTAGACTGAATTGTTGTTGGCTCGTTGTAGTTCTCTTCTTCGAGCGATTTGAGAATGGGATCAATGATCCCGAGATTGTTAAATTGCATTCGCGTTTTCTTTTTCCCAATAAAAAAGGTGGGAATAGCCTTATCTGTTAATTAATTCGGGTGCAAAGGTAAATAAAATAATCGGGATGGCAGCATATGCTTCCAAACCTGTATTTCTTTTTAGTGCATTACCTGATGATTAACAGGTAATTCCCCGCATATTCATTTCATCCGAAGGCCCGGATTTTGCGTGAGGGTAGCAAAACCTTCAGGGTCGCCTAAATCCCTCGTTGTACAGTATTATTCAAATTAAGCTAACAAGTTGATAGATACGACCCTGAAGGTTAGTGCCTGCGCTGATGACAAAAACCGGGCACGCCCCATTGAGAGAAATAGCAAATCACAAACAACAAATCACAAATCTTTCAACCAATTATTCTATCTTTGCGGAAAAATCTCCGGTATGCACGAAAAAATTGTCATTTTAGATTTCGGCTCTCAATATACACAGTTGATTGCCAGGAAAGTACGTGAGCTTAACGTATATTGCGAAATTCATCCGTTCAATTACGAAATTCCGCTGGAAGATAAAAGCATCAAGGCTGTGATCATGAGTGGTTCGCCATTTTCCGTGCTGGATGAAGGGGCGCCGGTGCCGCATATTGATCGCGTGAAAGGAAAATTGCCGCTGCTGGGTGTGTGTTACGGGGCGCAGTACATTGCTCATCATTTTGGTGGTGATGTGCGCTATTCCAACACACGTGAATACGGCCGTGCGAATCTGAAACGCTTTGAAAAAGAAAATGACTTGCTGAAAGGCATGTCAGATGGCAGCCAGGTGTGGATGTCGCATGGGGATACCATCAACAGCATTCCGGATGATTTTAAGGTAATCGCCAGCACCGAAGATGTGCATGTGGCAGCGTTTGAAGTGGAAAATGAAAACACCTATGGCATTCAGTTTCATCCCGAAGTGTATCATTCCAAAGAGGGCAAAACCCTGCTGGAAAATTTTGTGGTAAAGATTGCCGGTTGCTCACAGGACTGGACACCTTCAGTGTATGTGGAGGAAACCATCTCCGGTTTAAAAAAGCAGCTTGGTGATGATAAAGTGGTGCTGGGCTTGTCTGGCGGCGTGGATTCGTCTGTGGCTGCCATTTTGTTGCATAAAGCCATCGGTAAAAACCTGAGCTGCATTTTTGTGGACAATGGCTTGTTGCGCAAAAATGAATTTGATCAGGTGCTGGATTCATACAAAGATTTGGGATTAAATGTGATTGGCGTGCGTGCTGCTGATCGTTTTTACAAAGCCTTGGCCGGAGAAAGTGATCCCGAACGCAAGCGTAAGATTATCGGTGGCATGTTCATCGAAATTTTTGATGAAGAGGCCACAAAAATTGAGGATGTGAAATGGCTGGCTCAGGGCACCATTTATCCTGATGTGATTGAGTCTGTGTCCGTCAACGGTCCTTCCGTGACCATTAAATCTCACCACAACGTAGGTGGTTTGCCCGAAAAAATGAATCTGAAAGTGGTGGAACCTTTGCGTTCGCTCTTCAAAGATGAAGTGCGACGCGTAGGGAAAACCATCGAGGTGCCCGATGCCATTTTGCGGCGTCATCCTTTCCCCGGTCCCGGACTGGGAATTCGTATACTGGGTGATGTCACACCCGAAAAAGTGCGCATTCTGCAGGATGTGGATGACATTTTTATCAGTGGACTGGTTGAGGATGGTTTGTACGATGATGTCTGGCAGGCTGGATCAGTATTGCTGCCGATACAATCTGTCGGTGTGATGGGCGATGAGCGCACCTACGAACAGGTGGTTGCTTTACGTGCTGTGGAAAGCACCGATGGCATGACCGCCGACTGGGTGCATCTGCCGTATGAATTTCTGGCAAAAACCTCCAGTAGAATCATCAACCGTGTGAAAGGTGTCAACCGCGTGGTGTACGACATCAGCTCCAAGCCACCTGCCACGATAGAGTGGGAATAGGGAGTTTACCTGTTTATTCACTCATCCTCCGACTCAAAGTCGGGGGATGAGTAAGGCCTTAGCAGCAGCACCAGTTCCGGGTTTATCGCTAAGCGAGAGCTGCATGCGAGTGAAACATTAGGTGTGACAGGCACAGACAGCTTTATCATTCAACCCTTTCAGGGTTGTGGAGCGGGTCGGGGCTGAAACACCACCGGTTTCACCGGAGGTTATTGATATTGAAGCCCTTCGGGCTTCTTTGCCCAGCAGCCCTGTGTTTTAGCGTCAGTGTCGCTCCAAGCGACTCCGACGCTATATGACGGCCGGTTTCCTCCACCTGATCTGCCGGGCTGACGGAAAAACCATGGGTTTCAACCCGTGGTTATGACAACAAACCCACCCAGATAGCTTTTGGCGGAAAATTTGCCTTTTCTGCAAATTTTGTGACAAAAGCGGCATGTTTAACCAAAAATGGTGCCTGTCCGGCTATCGACAGAACAAAAGCGGCATGTTTGACCAAATCCGGCTATCGACGGAACAAAAGCGGATTCCGGAACTGCGTGAGGGATAGAAGCGGTACCCCACAGTCCGCCTCCCGGCGGGCGAGGAGCCTGCCTGCCGGTTCACCAGCCGAGGCTGGCAGGCAGGTACAAGCGGATAGCCCGACCCGCCGGAGGTACGGAGGCGGGGCACGCCCAAAACTGTATTCAAAATATTCATTTTCCAAATCATGATAAGCGCCCCCCATTTTTCAGATTTTCTTTGTTTATTTGCAGCGGATTTTAAACACACCATGATGAGCATCTGGTCTGATCTCAGACAAGAGGAAAAGAAAAGTTTTTGGCTGCATCTGCTGTTTTCAGCTTTTGAAGGCATACTGGTGGGTGGCATTCTGCTCAACGAGTTTGTGTTCCTTAAATCCATGCATGGAAAAGAATTTCAGCTCAGCGGTTTGTTCGTAATCACCATTGCCGTTTACATTTTGCTGATATTTTTCAACGAGTTCATCCGCCGTACCGAACGAAAACGTGTGATGCTGCGCTGGGTGGCTATTGTAACCCGTCTGCCGCTGTTTCTTTTTCTGCTTTTCCCGGTGGAACCCGAAGCCTATGAAAACACAGCCATCTGGCAATTTGCCTTTCTTGGCCTGTTTTTGATTTACTACCTCGGAGTTGTGGTCATTCATCCCACCATCAATCTGCTGCTTAAGCACAATTACCGCGATGAGCACATGGCAAAACTCTATGCCTGGGCTACCACCATACAAAAACTCCTGGCTCTGGTAACGGCTTTCGGACTGGGTATCATTCTGGATGCGGATTATTACGCTTTCCGCTTCACCTATCCGGTGATGGCTGTGGCCGGTGTGCTGAGCGTGTATTTCCTGTCCATGATTCCTTACACACCGGTCAAAAAGACCTTCAAACGCTCGTTTATCACTGCTGTTGGAGACTCCATGAAGCGAATGGGCAACATCCTGCTTAAAAACCGGCCTTACCGTGATTTTGAAATCGGCTTTATGCTCTATGGCTTTGCTTTTATGTTTACCGTGACAGTGATTACCTTATACCTTGAAAACGAGCTGCATTTGAGCTATACAAGCGTTGCTTTCTACAAAAACACCGGCAATGTCGTTCTGCTGGTGATGATGCCCATTTTTGGCGGGGTGCTTGGCAGGCTCGATCCACGGAAATTTGCCCAGATATCCTACAGTTTCATGTTTCTGTACATCTTTTTTGTGGCACTCAGCGAATTTGTACCCCTCTCGTTTCATTGGCTGCAGCTTGATATCTTTTTGATGGTATTTATCGGCTTTATTTTCTTCGGATTGTTCCAGTCTGCCATGAACCTTCAGTTCAACATCGGCTCAGCTTTTTTTGCCAAAAATTCTGATGATGCCGGTGATTATCAGGCGGTACATTTGTCTTTGGTTGGTTTCCGCGGTCTGTTTGCTCCCTTTGTAGGAGTGGCGCTGTACCGCTGGCTCGGCTATTTTCCCACTTTTATGATTTCCTGCGGCAGCCTGCTGATAGCCATCATTTACATGCAAATTTCTTACAATCGTTTTGTTTTAAAAAAGTAACAATCCCTGGATAACACCGATTACCACAAAAAGCAAAACACTGGAGATGCACAGGCTGAAAAAAACCTGTTAAAATAAAATGATACAAATGTCAGTATGTTAGGCAATAATATAACTATAGGAATCCATAACTTCATAAGTTAAACCTTTTGAACTAAAGTGCATCAAAAGATACAAGCAACCGAAATAAGGAAAAATTATGAAAACAAAAGCAATTTTTACAATTATGGCGTTTCTGCTGGTCGGATTTTCTTCATGCAGGAATGCTCCGGAAAACAATACCAGTGAAAAATATTATTTCAGCAAAACGGTTGAAGGCAATTTCGAAGATGTAACTGCCAAAGTTAAGGCTTTGCTAAAAGAAGAAGGTTTTGGTGTTATTACAGAAATTGATATGGTAGAAAAACTCTCTGATAAACTTGAAGAGGTTGATATGCAACCATACCGTATTTTAGGTGTCTGCAACGCAAAATATGCCTATGCTACCATACAGGAAGAAGAAAATATTGGCTTATTTCTTCCGTGCAAAATAATAATTAAACAGGTGGACAACAATAAAATTGAGGTAGTTACTGTTAATACCGAAAACTTGATGCAGATGTTTGAAAATGAGGAGCTATTTGATATTGCTGCCAAAGTGAATACCAAATTCAAAAAAGTCCTCAAAAAGCTGTAACAGAAGAACAGTATAAGGAGTTTGCAAATTCCCGGTTGCCACTTATTTACAAGTTGCAACATATTCATATTTCCGCAATGTAATAACGCAAGACCTTGACAGGTGATTTTATTCAAACAGGTGGTTTCATGTTGAAAAAATGATGTTTTATGGGGATGTGGGCGGTCTGCTTTTTTCATCCAGAGAATCAAGAAAGTCCGGAACGTTCGTAAACGTTAAAAAATCCGCCAGCCCCTGCCCGCCGATATTATTTTAAATGGTTGGCAGGCTGGCACTTGCCACCCACCGCAGGGAGCAGCGGGGCAAATTCTGGCAGAATCCGGAAATACAACCAAACCAGAATCAAAGTTTCGTAAATACTTGTTGTTGTTTGTCGTTCATTTGTGAATTACGAAACGGATATAGTAACAACAAAGCTTGTGTTAGTGTGCTATTACGTGTGCTTTATATGCCGGATGTAAGAGTCAGATTGACTGTGATTTAGTTTAGAATTGTTATAAATTCACAACTGCCATCGATTTTGTAATTTTTAAAATTATATTTGTTTCCAATAGACAGGTAAAACTTTTAAAACTTAATTAAACTTAACTTAATCATTTATTCTATGGAACAGAAGAAAGAGGATTATCGCATTAGTTTTTTTAAGCCTACAAATGCACAAACCAGAGCGAATCGCAATATGGTTTTGTGGCTTTTATTGGTGTGGGTACTTGCCGTTTTTGGCTTTCACATTGTTTTGAAAATCATTGAAAAACCTACGCCTGAGCCGGCTTTGTTAACCTACGATATGATAAAGGATGATGTTTATCAGGGCTCTGCTGACCTTGAGACATATGAGAAGTATGCAGCAGTTCAATTGCAGGTATTAAGCAAGGTGTTTATTTCTCCTGATGATCATGACGTGTTGCAAAAAGCCTTTAACTGGGCAGTCTTTAAAAAGCTTGACAAAGACGAAGCCTACAGCTTGAAATCAGAAATTGGAATTTTTGAAAGCATTGAATCTGAAACCACCGACATAACAGACCCGGATTATCAGGAAGCCAAGGCTCATTTAAGAGAAGTGGCTGCTCCCGTGTTGGGGCTTGAGATTAATGATATTCTTACAAGAACACTTCCTTTTGAGTTATCTTCAGACTATTCACAAAACCTGACTGAAGATGATATCAATGCGTTGGAAGGAGTTTTGGATAAATATCTGATTCATAATGAATCCGTACTTACGAATATGACCGTTCTGGGATTCCCCTTCCATTATTTCTACACGGCAGTTTTTCTGCTTGTTCTGTTTGTTTTCTTGTGTCTGGTATACTGCGTTCGCACAGACAGGCTGAACAAAAAGTACGGCATTGAGCAATAATTAAGTCATTTAAATCAATTGAAAAACCATTATTATGAAAAAGATATTGTCATTAATAGCATTATTATTGGGGTCTTCAGCAATGTTGCATGCGGCTAACGCTGCAACAGATCTTGAAGGTGGTTTTAAAACCGGGCCAGCCATAATCATGATCGTAATTCTTATTGTTTTTATCATGGTGGGCATCCTGTTTAAGGCTAAAAATACCACAGATTACTACGCGGCAGGTAGAAGTATTTCCAGGGTTGGCTCCGGAATGGCCATTGCCAGTAACTGGATGAGTGCAGCTTCATTCCTTGGTATGGCTGCTCTGATGTACGGCAGTGGATATCATGGTTTAGCCTATGTGGTAGGCTGGACAGGCGGTTATGTGCTTCTGCTGATACTGATGGCCGGGCAGATCAGAAAATACGGTAAATACACAGCGGCCGATTTCATAGGTGACAGGTATTATTCAAGAACACTGCGGGCCGTTAGTGCCATTATTGCCATTCTTATTTCCATTGCCTATTGTGTCGGGCAGTTTGGAGGCATTGGCCTTCTTTTTAAATGGATCATGGGAGTAGATTATTGGCTTGCTGTGGTTATCGGTGGTACCGTTGTCCTGTCTTACACTCTGATTTCAGGTATGCTGGGTGTGACAAAAAACATGCAGGTGCAATATGTCATTATCATTATTTCTTTCCTGATACCGCTGTTTATCATTACGTACAAATTTGATTATTTCTGGTTAATACCACAAATTGGATATGGCTCAGTTGTATCGGATGTTGTTGCCGGAATACCCCTGGCCGATACTGCCGAACTGGTCAACAAATACGGACACCAATATGCCTCTGTTGCCATGCCCGAATTTGCAATGCCATGGGATACAGCTACAGGTTCTACATTTTTTCAATGGATTGCCATTGCTTTTTCACTGATGATCGGAACAGCAGGTTTACCGCATGTGTTGCAGCGTTTTTATGTGGTGCCGAATCCCAGAGATGCCAGATGGTCTGTGGTGTGGGGACTATTCTTTATTTGTATTCTGTACTGGAGTGCTCCGGTGTATTCCGTCTTCGGGAAAATCCTCTCTGCACATCCTGAAATCGGGATGCTTGAAAAAGATGCCATCGTGGTATATACTGCACAGCTTGGAAATATTCATCCGCTCATTGTCGGATTCCTTGCTGCCGGTGGTGTATCTGCGGCATTTTCAACCACATCCGGACTCCTCATTGCAGGATCGTCTGCATTTGCTCACGATTTGTATGTCAAAGTATTCAGACCTGATTCATCACCAAAAACACAGCTACGAATGGCTCGTTATGGCACTGTCCTGATGGCAATAATTGTTGGAGCAATTGCCCTTTTAAAACTTGCCTTAATCGGACAACTTGTGGCTGTGGCCTTCTCGCTTGCCGGTTGTACCATTTTCCCCCTGTTTTTGCTGGGAATCTGGTGGAGTGGCTCAAACCGGCAGGGTGCAATTGCAGGATTAATTGCAGGTGGAATCGTCTCGCTGATTGCCATCGCTTATTTCGTTGCCGGCACACAGGGTGTTCAACTGCCTTTCCATGAATTTGTCGATTATTACCTTGGCGCATGGTACTTTGGCATCTTCGGAGCGCCAATTGCTATCATTACCCATATCATTGTTTCCAAACTTACACCGGAAACACCACTGGAAATCCGCAAATTTCTCATCAATTCAGTTCACTCATAATGGGGATTTTACAAAATAAAAATTCAAGGGTCATCATATTCATTATGGTGATCCTTGTTGCTGCAGGATTGTTTGTTTCAAAGGTGTATTATCAAAACATCAATGAATCTATAGACCCGCGGATCGTTGAAGCCCGCAAACTGTATGAAGAATACAATGCTTATGCTGAAAACAACAACTTTGATGCTATATTCGGGCTGCTGGATTCAGTTGAAAGTATATATTCAGGAATCGGGCATTATCAGAATTCATTTGAAATGGGCGTAACGGCAAATAACCGTGCTGCCGTATACCTGACACTGGCAATGCATCAGGACAGCATTGAGCTGCCGGAAAACTCAGAATACCTGCTTGAATACTCCAGGGATAGCTTGCTTGGCATAGCGGAGCATCACCTCCATACTGCCATCAGTATTTATCAAAACTGGCGAGAAAACTACAAAGACCTGTCAAGAAAAGAGTGTAAGAAAGTGATAACATCAGATTTCCTGAACGGGCTTGAAGGTTACAGTCAGGACGATCAAGATAAATACCTGGAAAACAGGCTGGCTGTCTTTATGGACAATCAGGTTGAGATTGACCGCAGGCTCTCAGTGAGCTATACCAACCTGGGTGTGATATACCGGCTGCGGGATAATTATGATGAAGCAATTGATGCTTATGCTAAGGCCATTGATCTGTGGGATAGAAATTTAACAGCCGAAAATAATTTGAATGTTTTGCTTGGCAGGCCGAAAAAGAAACAGAATTTTATTCAAAAACTATTCCCTCCGGATAGAGATAATGAATGATAAACCTTAAAAACCTATAATCGTGAAAAAAAACGGACTAATTTTATTCTTTGTTGTGTTAATGTGCATTCCTGTTGCAACCAAAGCACAGGATGATAATGAAAAACAAAATTTCGGATTAAGCTGGTCAGGATTTGTTAAAAATGATTTCTTTTTTGATTCAAGACAGACGGTCGCTGCACGCGAAGGCCATTTTTTACTGTATCCGATGCCTGTAAGTGAAGATTTGGATGGCAATGATATCAATGCAAACGGAAGCCTGAACTTTTTGTCCATACAATCGCGGCTCAGAGCCAAAATTTCCGGTCCGGATGCCTTTGGAGCAAAAACATCCGGCTTAATCGAAGGAGCATTTTTTGGACATACCAATCCGGATATTAACGGATTCAGACTTCGGCATGCCTTTGTGAAACTCGACTGGACCAATACACAGTTGCTTTTTGGTCAGTACTGGCACATGATGTTCGTACCGGAATGTTTCCCGGGAACGGTGTCTTTTAATACTGGTGTGCCGTTTCAGTATTTTAGCCGAAACCCTCAAATCAGAATCACGCAGAAAGCCGGCGATATGCTCAAAATATCACTGGCAGCAGCAACACAGCGCGATTTTGCAAGTCCGGGCGGTTATGCTAGCCTTAGCAATTCAATGACACCGGATATGCAACTGCAGTTCCAATTGTCGCCTTCAGAAGCATTTCTGGTGGGTGTTACGGGAGGCTATAAAACACTATTGCCTCGCCTCCAAACCGACAATGCTTATGAAGCAGAAAATTTGGTAAGCTCCTTTACCAGCAATGCATTTATTCGTGTGAAAACAAAGCCTGTTACCTTTAAAGTGCAGGGTATTTTTGCTCAAAATGCTTATGATGGCCTTATGATAGGAGGATTTGCAGTCAAAGACATTGTTGATCCCGCTAAAGATTACAGAACATATACACCGGTTAATACGATGAGTGCATGGATGGATATCCATACCAATGGTAAAAAATGGCAGGCCGGAGTTTTTGCGGGCTACTCCCAAAATCTCGGCAGCGCTGATGAAATTGCCGATACCGTGTTCAGTTCAGGACTGCATGGCACCTATATGCGCGGTGCAAACATCGACTATTTATACCGCGTATCCCCCAGGGTTATTTTTAATGCCGGAAAATTCAGAATTGCAGGCGAATTTGAATACACGGCTGCAGCTTACGCTACAAGTGATGAGCTAGGCATCATTAACAGGGATGAATATGGAAAAATTACAGATTCTGAAATAGTTGCAAATTACAGGATTTTAATGTCTGTGTATTATTTCTTTTAATTTGTGTAGGGATTTCCCGTACCTTGAACACTGGTTTAAACTGCTTAGGGCATGAAAGTAGCCTTTATTTCTGATATACATGAGGATGTGGTAAGCCTGAGTGTGGCGCTGAATAAAATTCGAAAACTCAGTGCAGATAAGATCATCTGCCTGGGGGATATAGCAGGCTATAACTTTAAATATTACGATTACCATCATACCCGCAATGCCAGTGAATGCCTGAAAATGCTGCGGGATAATTGCGACATAATTGTGCCCGGCAATCACGATTATCATGCCATAAAAAGAATCCCTGAAATCTCTCCCGGTTTCGATTTTCCACCGGAGTGGTATGAACTAGATCATTTCAGGAAAAAGGAAATCGCAGACCGGCGCCTGTGGGATTACGATGATGCTGACCTTCACCCAAAATTGCGGAGTGAGGATGCAGATTTCCTTTCAAAACTGAATGAATATGAAATCCTCGAAACCGAGAATTATGATCTGTTGTTAAGTCATTATGTGTTTCCAAACCTTTCAGGTATGCTGGTGGATTTCTACCGGAATCCTGAAGATTTCAATTTGCATTTTGATTTTATGCGCAAAAATAAGTGTATGGGTGCGGTTACAGGTCATGAGCATATGCCTGGCTTTTCCTGTGTCGGTGATAACAGGGTGCTGATTAAGGGAATGGGCAAAAAGCAGACTTGCTCAACACCCTTCATCTTAATGGCTCCATCTGTTGCTGATGGACGGAATAAAAGCGGTTTCATGATTCTGGATACCATCACAAATAAAGCCATGTCTTATCGAATTTAAGTTGTACCACTATGGAAAACAAATCCTTTCGTAAAATATTCATCGGCATTATTCTCCCGGCCATTGTTGCCATTTTGTTGTTTTTCTTATCTGTATGGCTGATCATTATTCCGATCGTGGAAAAGAATATGATGGATGCAAAAAAAGAAATGATCGGCGAACTGACCAACACAGCCTGGAGCCTGATTGATGAATATTACCAGGATTATCAGGATTCTGTTTATTCTCTTGAGGAGGCGAGAAAACTCGCTGCCAGAAAGGTTGAACTCATGAATTATGGTGCAGAAAATAAAGACTATTTCTGGATTACCGATACAAGCCCGACGATGATCATGCATCCTTACCGGAAAGATTTAAACGGGAAAGACCTGTCTGACTATGAAGACCCCAATGGCCTGAAACTTTTCGTGGAGGCAGCTGCCATTGTGGATTCTGCTGGTGAGGGATATCTGGAATATTACTGGCAGTTGAGGGATGATACTACCAAAATTGTAAAAAAAATATCATTTGTGAAGGGTTTCCCCGATTGGGGATGGATTGTTGGCACCGGTATTTACATCGAAGATGTCAGGGAAGATATTGCTGCCCTGAAAAAGCGGATTGCCCGGATTTCTCTGCTTATCACCCTTATTATTGCAGCGCTGCTTTTTTACATCATAAAACAAAGCCTGAAAATTGAGAAGAAGCGCTCAAATGCTGAGAAAGGCCTGAAAGAATCCAGAGAAAAATATAAATCCCTTGTGGAAGCATCTACCGAAAGTGTCCTCATGCTAAGCAACAATGAAGTAATATACGCTAACCAGACTTTCTGCTCATTATCAGGATACTCATCTCACGAAGTCATGGGCATGACATATGAAGATTTGTTTCGGACTTCCTGGGAGGAAATGTTGGGACAACTTGATGAGCCCGGGCAGTCAGTTTCTACACAAGCGCAGTTGAATCTCAGTTATGGAAAATCCCGTGAGGTGATTGTGTATCTGAATAAAACATACGCTGTAAATGAAACGAGGGTGATCGTGATCATTAGGGAAATCGGATCGCAGCAACGCATTGA
Source organism: uncultured Bacteroidales bacterium (assembly GCA_964418565.1). GTDB lineage: Bacteria > Bacteroidota > Bacteroidia > Bacteroidales > ML635J-15 > JAQIBY01. The sequence continues at coordinate 70,108 of CAYQMB010000003.1, forward strand.
AAAAGCACGGCAGCAATTGAGCAGTGAACTGGAAGCATCATTACTGATGATGAACCAACCGATCGGGACCTTTGTGGAACCAATTATATCATGTTCGCTTAATACCAGCATAGCCGAAGTGAGCATGCTAATGAAACGGAAAGAAAAAGGATTCATGTTCGTGAAGCAAAACGATGAAATAATTGGTTTTGTTGGATATAGTGACATCGTTAAACGCGTTGTGGCAAGCGGAATGTCTGAGCAGGAACCCATCTCAGCCATAATTTCTGCGCCTGTTATTTCCATAAATCAGGATGCCTTGCTCTCTGAAGTAATATTGCGTTTCAAAACAGATGATCTGTCTCATTTATTGGTCAGAAACAGCCTCTCAAAACCCATAGGTGTGATAAACAAAAACATTCTGGCAAGAGTGCAAAGCAACTCAATCAGTGTTCTGCTCAATGAAATCAATTTATGTGAAACTGCTGATGCATTGAAGTCAAAATTTCATGAAACCCCTGCCATTGTTGAAGCCCTGCTAACGGGTGGTGTTTATCCCAACAACATAACCAGGCTGATAAGTGCCATTATAGATGGCTTAACAAAAAGAGCCATTATTCTGGCATTTGAGGAATTGGGTGAGCCTCCCTGTAAATTTGCATTTTTCACCATGGGAAGCGAGGCAAGACGGGAACAAACACTTCTGACAGACCAGGACAATGCTATTATTTATGATGATGCATTTAAGGATGAATCAGTTGTAGCAAATTATTTTGTTAAGCTTGGGAAAAAGGTGAATCATACCCTTGATTATGCAGGAATACACTTGTGTAAAGGCGATATGATGGCAGGAAATCCGGAATGGAATCAGCCGCTCAGTAAATGGAAAACCTACTTTACAAAATGGATAAACCAGAGCGATCCGCAAAGCATCCTTGATGCGTCCATCTTTTTTGATATCCGCTTTGTGTATGGCGAAAATCAATATAGCACTGAGCTGCGGAAACACATTTTGAATGAAGTTGAATTTCAAGCGGTCTTTCTTCAGCACATGGCTCAGGGTATTATAGACATTAAGCTGCCATCAATTACACACAACAGCAAGGTGGATCTGAAAAAAATCCTGATGCCGGTAACGGGTTTTGCCAGAATATACAGCCTGAAGCTCAGCGATTATGAGGCAAATACACACATGCGAATGAAAAAGGCTGCCTCTGCTGAATTGATTACTGATGCCGCACGTCATGAGTTGCAAAATGTGTATGATTTCCTGATGACGCTCAGATTGAAACAACAGGTTAAATTGCTTATGGATGGCGATAATCCTGAGAATGTAATCAATACAGAAGACCTGACGGAATTTGACTTCAGCGCACTCAAAAAGGCTGCATCCATTGTGGCAGACTATCAGACCCAGCTCAAATCTGATTACAAAGGTATGTTGTAAGCGCTAAGCTATGATTTGCCATCCCCTTAATATGAATTTCCGAACTTGTTAAAATTTCCGGTATACGCGGGCTGTGATTTTGCGTGAGGGATAGAAGCGGTACCCCACATCCGCCGCCGGCGGATGAAGAGCCTGCCTGCCGGTTCACAAGCCGAGGTAGTCAGGCACGCCCAATTTATGAAGATATCAAACACAAAATCTGTCACCTGCCGGTGTACCGAACCTTCAATCCACCTAATATTAATCTTTAAAACCTTTTTCCTTACCTTTGCCCCATGCAAAAATCTCCAAAATACGACGTTGTGATCGCAGGTGCCGGAGCTGCCGGATTAACTGCTGCCGTTCGTGCTGCTGAAAGCAGTGCTTCTGTGCTGGTGGTTGAAAAAATGAAACAAGCCGGTCGTAAAATCAGAATTACAGGAAAAGGGCGGTGCAATATTACCAACAGCGAG
>CAYQMB010000004.1:0-60583 GCA_964418565.1 uncultured Bacteroidales bacterium
TCAGGTATAAGATTAAACCTGACTGACATATCCGCCGCTTGACGGAAAGGATCATAGGCAGACAGGTGAAACCCATGCTGCAATAGCTGAGATATACGCCGAACACCGTTCCTGCCTGCCTCCGATGGTAATACCGATTAAACATCAAAATGCTGATACAATTCATTTTATACTATTTTGACCTAATAAATATTCGTTTGAACTATTTGTATAATTATCGGCATTAACCATTGTAGTTTTAGGATTTCTTTGTCAATCATCCTGAAACACAATTGGTATAACCCGGCAGCACTTCTTTTCCTGAATTTATACCGTGCAGTCATTTGCGTGCGCTGCAGTTGCATGCTGTACTGGCATGATATGCAGTATGTTTTTATTTATATGCGGAATTTCTCGTGTGTAATTGCGAATGAATTACCTGATTGATGAATACAAAATCTGCAAAAATTATAAAAATAGTTACACAAAGTCGCAAAAACAAAATTTCGGTGAAAGCGAAATGCAGTAATGGCTGGTAAAAGTATAACAAAAGATTGTAAATTATGGCGTTGCAGGCTTTGGTGGCTTGCTTGTTGATGTTTAAGTGTTGTTGAAAATGAATAAAAAGATCAAAATAAAAATAAAAAAGATAAAATTTAGTATAACAAGGTATCAAAAAGTTTGAAAAGGTATATATGTGTTGTATATTTATAGGGAAGTAAATTGGGAAGCTTATGAGATATTTTATAGGTGTAATTGCCTTTGTTTTTACATTCAGTTATGCAACAGCGCAAGTGGGAGAGGTGATTCCAAAAAGTTTGGATGCACAGTCTGTATCAGTTGATACTATGCCTTCATTATACGTTAAATCCGCGCCCGATGGTATAACTAAGGCCAGGTTTGTTTTGCCCGAATTGGAAATGAATATCCCGGAAATGGATTCAGACTCGAAAGCATATCCACCCTGTACAAACCTTTTTGTTTCCTGGGATGCCTGTTCCCCCGTGCCATATGAAACTGATATGGTGTATTTTGATGTATGTCAGGGTGATATAATTCACTTCGATGCAACTGCTTCCTGCGATGAGTGCGATGGTAGCGTGGATTATACCTGGAAAATTAATAGTTATGACGGAAATGGTCCCATCGAATATACGGCGGATGTCTTAGATTTTTTAGTTGAGGAGGGCACAGGCTACGATGGTGTTCTTGAAATAACAGGAAATAATTGCATGTCTGAAATTCCTTTCCGTATCCGTGCTTCTTCAGGACCTGTAATTCATTCTGTGTCAGCAGATATTTCAGGTTGCATTGGGAATCCCACCGAAGTAAATGCCGGTGGCCCGGGATGTGATATTGAAATGACTGATTTCTATGGTGAAACATCTGCCAGCCTTGGCGTAGGCGAGTTGACATTTATTCCCGACGGACCAAATTGCACGGAACAATGCTATGAATCCAGTGTTACCTTTACTGACTTTCCCATCAATTCAGAAATCAATAGTGCAGAGGATGTTAAATACCTTCGGATGAATTTCGAACACTCATTCATTGGAGATATTCAGATTTCCCTTGTCGGACCTGAGGGCTGTGGCGAAGTTATTATTCTCGAAGATTTTTTCACCTTAAGTCAGGGCGGACTTGATGATATGACCTATGAGTGGCCCCACATGAGCAATTCAAACTATGTGCGCATTGGCTTCGGGGCCTCCAATACTGAAGATTTAGAAGATCCTTCTGACCCATGTGATGATGCAGATGAAGTAAATCTGCCGGGTGAAGGGTGGGATTATTGCTGGTCAAACAGTGCTGAATACAGCTATGCAAATGAAAATGCCTGGGTGTACGAAGCTGAAAATATGTCCGAATATGGTACAACCCCTCTTTACAGAGTAAATCCCTCTGATGTGGCCGGTGAAAGCAATTTTTATCATCCCCATCAGGGATTCGATGGTTTGATAGGTTGCCCCCTTAATGGTGAATGGACAATAAAGGTCTGCGACTCATGGAAAATTGATAACGGCTGGATCTTTGAATGGGAACTTGCTCTTGACCCGGAACTTTTACCGGAGAACTGGAGTTACAATCCTGAAATTGATTACATCGACTGGGATCTGGGAACTGATGCTACTATCGGGTTTGTATCCGGCGGTGGAACAGAGCCAATGGTTTATAACCTGACACCGGAAACAAATCTTCCGGATGGTGACAATCCCTGTTCAGGCAGTTTTACCGTGTATGACGTTTTTGGATGTAGCAGCACGGCAGGCATAGACTACATGGTTTCAAGTCCCCCTTTTATTAGTAGTATGCAGGATGATGATTATGTATGGAATGGATACAATAACTCTGAATGGGATAATTCAACCGATAGCAACTGGCTTGTACGCAGCGGTACCGGATACAGCAATTCTGCTCTGACACCCACCGAAACGGATAATGTATACATCGTTAATTATTGTGATGACAGCAATCAGCCGGAAATTATTGATGATGTTGCCTGTCATAACCTAAGCGTGTATTCATCATGCACTCTGGCTGTTGAGGGAAATAACTGGCTTGAGGTAAAAGGTGATTTTTCCAATACCGGCTCTTTTATAGCAAATCAGAGTGAGGTGTTTTTTAATGGTAGCGCAGAGCAGATCATTAACACAAATGGGGATCCTTTCTATAATCTGACTATAAACAATTCTGGTCCGGGCCTTAACCTCATTGATGACCTTTGGGTTAAAAGCAAACTATGGATGTTGAGTGGAGATATTGAATCCAACGAGCATCTCTTAACCATCGGAACTTCAGAATTTAACCCCGGATTGCTTGAATATACAGATGGCGTCGTATACGGACCGGTAAAACGGTGGTTCTCAGCGTCCGTATGCAGCGGCAATGAAACAGGACTGTTCCCCATCGGATTTGCTTCGGCAAACACCTCATACCTGCCGGTTTTACTTGAATACCAGACAGCGCCGGAGCAAGGAGGCAGCATTACGGCAGATTTTGTCAATGAAGATATGGGTGACTTGCTTAGCCCTGTAATTATCCCCGAAACAGATGAATGCAGTGCCTTTTCGGTACAAACGCTCTGCGGCCTCGGGTATTGGTTTTTTACCACCAGTGACGGATTCAGTGGCGGTACATACGATATCACAATTTATCCTTATGGCATACCGGTTATCAATGACTTGTGTGGCCTAACTGCTCTTAAGCGGTCTGTAGATGCATGGGAGGCAGAAGGGACACACGTAAAACCATCCGGAACAACACTGCAACCGGTCATCAGGCGTACAGGCATAACCACAGGCTTCAGCGACTGGGGCCTTGCCGGTAGCGGAGCCAATGATTTGCCGGTTGAACTTGTGGATTTTAATGCCAGATGTCAAAATAATCAGGTTTTCGTTTCATGGGTTACTGCATCCGAAGTAAACAACAATTTCTTCACACTTGAACGAAGCATTGATGGTAACACGTTCGATGCAATTGCTATCCTTGATGGCTATGGTACCACAAATACAACAAACAAATACGCCTATGTGGATGCGGAACCCGTGGAACGAAATGTTTATTACCGGTTAACTCAGACGGATTTCGATGGTAAAACTCAGGTTTCAGATGTTATCGAATGCTCTTGCAATGCCCGTAGCATTAATGATGTTAAGATATCACCAAATCCCTTTACGCACGAAATAACGATAGATTTGATTGAACTTACCGATAAGTGCGTAAACCTCAGACTCAAAGATCTGGCAGGGAGAACAGTGATGGTTAAACAAATCCCTGGAGGTTGCAGGCATTTTACACTTGACAGGTTGGAAAAACTACAGTCAGGTACCTACATATTAAGCATACAAAACAATACCCATACCCACAACGAACGCATAGTAAAACAATGATACTTCGTCAATTACCAGGCATCCCCTATCTACTCCTGCCTTTCTGCTTCCCCTCTTGGAAATCACGATGAGTCCCTGGTAATTGCCTTTGTTTTTAAAACAAAAAACCCCGGTTTCTGAGACCGGGGTTTTATTTTATGCTTACTTATAATTACGCTTTTTTAAGCTCAACCGTAAAGTGACGCATGATGGGGGCTTCCCATGTAATTTTATAGCCACTGGTGATTTCATTGCGACGATCGAATACGTTTTTTAAAGCTACTGCAATCACATCCATGTGGTTTTGTGTATAAACCCGGCGTGGAATGGCCAGCCTCAGCAATTCCAGATCAGGGTAACGGTTTTTACGGGTTTTCGGGTCGCGGTCGGCTAATAGTGTGCCGATTTCAACACCACGTATTCCGGCTTCAAGATAAAGCTCAATGCCCAGTGTTTGTGCCTGTAGTTGTTCCTTTGGAACGTTGCAAAGCACTTTTTTGGCATCCACAAAAATGGCATGGCCGCCAATGGGTTGCTGAATCGGAACGCCATATTCGATCAGTTTGTTGCCCAGGTATTCCACCTGTTTGATGCGGGTTTCCAGGTAATTAAATTCAGTGCTTTCGTCCAGACCAACAGCCAGAGCGCTCATATCACGTCCTGACATACCGCCATACGTTACATAGCCTTCAAACATAATGTTGAAAGTGGATGCCTGACGATGCAGTTCCTTGTCGCGCATACCAATAAAGCCACCCATGTTGACGAGTCCGTCTTTTTTCGAGCTCATGGTCATCATGTCAGCGTACTGGTACATTTCGCGCACAATCTCCTTGATGCTTTTGTCGGAATATCCGTTTTCACGCAATTTGATGAAATACGCATTTTCTGCAAAACGAGCAGAGTCGAACATAGTAGGTATGCCGTATTTCTGACTCAATTCATAAACGGCTTTCAGGTTTTCGACGCTAACAGGTTGGCCTCCGCTTGAATTGCAGGTAACAGTAACACAAACAAAAGGTATTTTTTCTTTGGGGTAGGTTTTAAACACCTGCTCAAGCTTCTCAAGATCAATATTGCCTTTAAACGGATGCTCTGCAGTGGTGTCAAAGGCCTCATCAATGGTACAGTCAATAGCTGTAGCTTTGCGGAATTCAATATGGCCTTTAGTGGTATCAAAATGCGAATTGCCGGGAATGACATCACCTTCTTTAACCAACACGCTGAACAATACATTTTCTGCAGCACGACCCTGGTGTGTCGGTAGCATATAAGGAAAACCTAAAATGCGTTCAATGGTGTCTTTCAGTTCGTAATAGGAGCGCGCACCAGCATAGCTTTCGTCGCCCATCATCAAAGCAGACCACTGGCGATCACTCATGGCACCGGTACCGCTGTCGGTTAGCAGATCAATAAATACCTGATTGCTTTTTAAATTGAATAAATTGTAATTGGCTTCTTTAATCCATGTTGCACGTTCCTCACGGGTACTTTTCCGTAAGGGTTCAACCATTTTAATTTTATACGATTCTGAGAATGGTAAATCCATAATATAATCTTGTTTTATAATGTTTGACAAATGAGAATACGGTATTTCTGCTAAAGTATGTTACGCAGAAAAACTGTCCCGCTTTTTGATGTTGCGGAAAATGGCTTTTGAAGTTAGTCGTATGATACGTTTACTTGTCATTCAATATCATTTACTTAAACAAATATAAGAATAATATTTCAATCCGGACAGGATAAAAACCTTTTCTTCAACATCTGTTTTGTAAGCGGTGGATGGGGAAATTCTTGCAGCAATCAACGAATGATTGTTATTAAAAACCCAAAAACCGGCTTGTTTTGCATGTCCGCAGCCGCTATTTTTGTTTCAGGAATTTTTAAACGGATGTATGTCCGGTATTTAAATGTTGAAACATGAAGCTGATGCGTCATAGAATTCTAAGTGGTTTTTGTTTGTTTGCTTTGTTTGTGATATTGTCCTGGCCTGTTTTTGCTCAGGAGGAAACTGACAGTACAGTAACCGATTACTGGGAAATTGGTGGAATCGGAAACCTCAATGTTAACCAGGGGTATCTGTCCAACTGGGTTGAAGGTGGTGAAAGCTCCATCAATGCTACATGGGCTCTTAACCTAAACGCCAATTACAAAAAGGGAGACGCCGCGTGGGATAATTTTGCCAAATGGAAATACGGTGTGCTGAAATCCGGTGAGCGTGATTTGCGTAAGAACGAAGATAAGTTTGAGTTTGGATCAAAATTCGGGTATAACGCATCAAAAAGATGGTACTATTCAGGCCTGCTGAATCTGAAATCCCAGTTGTTTAACGGGTATAATTACCCCAACGATTCCATGCCTGTGTCGGCATTTATGGCACCAGGAAACCTGGTTGCCTCGGTGGGTATGGATTACAAACCACATTCCAAATTTAATATTCTGCTTTCACCATTGTCAATGAAGGTTACGGTTGTATACGATACGGTAAATATCGATCAGACAAAATACGGACTTGAAGAAAATCAGTGGTTTAAAGGTGAAGTTGGTGGGTATATTACTGCCAACTGGGAAGCCGACCTTCATGAAAACATTTTGATGAATAACAAGATAGAGCTTTTCTCCTCATACCTTAATCACCCTGAAAACATCGATGTTGACTGGCAGTTATCCATTGTGTTTAAAGCTACAGAGTTTATATCCACAACCATTTCTACGCATCTTATCTATGATGATGATATCGAAATTCCAAAATACGATATGGTGGATGGCGAAGTGCAGCAGGTAGGGGTGACCCGCGCTATTCAGTTTAAAGAGATGCTGAGCATTGGATTTTCCTATAAATTTTAACATCTGAATAAAACCGAGAAACATGTCAGGTCGGCATGATTCGGAGGTATAGCGTTAAATCAAACTGTATTCCTTTGATGCGTGAATGCCTGGCAGATTTGCGATTAAGTAACCTGTCACCGAAGGGCAGACATTTCGCGTAAGGTGGGCGGCTGATAGCTGGAGCCGGCTGTGAGCATGCTGCTGTGTGGCAGCAAAAGCGACCGGAGGCTGTGCCCGGCAAAGTGGTAACGAAGCCGGGAAGCTCTTTGCCGTCACCATCAGCAGCGTGAACGGCAGGCTGCACTAAAAGCCAGACACCGACGCTTTTTTTGAACTGGAATAATAGCTTTACGAAAGTTCCAAACTTTCGTAAAGCTATTATTCCAGTTCTGAAAAAGCGATACGCCCACATCATGTAAATCTTTCGCATCGTTCTATGGCATCTGGTTTCTTTTAAAAATCTGTTGTCAATGGCCTGGGAAAATATCCTGAATGATTTAATCATGTAGCTTCTGATAATTGTTTAGATTTGCAAAAACACGTTTCTAAATATCGAATTATGATAAAACCCGTTCAGAAAATAGCAGCCATCCACGATCTCTCTGGTGTTGGAAGGGTTTCGCTTTCTGCCATATTTCCCGTATTTTCAAGCATGGGCATACAGGTGTGCGCGCTGCCTACAGCCGTATTGTCGTCGCATACGCAGTATCCTGGCGTCCGGCACATAAGTCTGGATGATCAGATGAGAGAATTTATTAAGCACTGGAAGGAGCTTGATGTGGAATTTGATGCCATTTACAGCGGATATCTTGGCAATGCCGGTCAGATTGATATTGTGCGGGGATTTATTGATGATTTCCGAAAAGACAATCAGCTTGTGGTGGTGGATCCGGTGATGGCCGATAACGGGAAATTGTACTCTACCTTTACATGCGAGCTGGTTTCTGAGATGCGCCGCCTGATTGAAAAAGCAGATGTGATTACACCAAATTTGACAGAAGCGGCTTTTTTGCTTGATGAAGAATGGGATATCAATATGTCCATTGATAAGGCAAAAGACTGGGCGCTGAGGCTTGCTGACAAAGGCCCCGGAATTGTTATTATCACATCAGTGCCTGAAGAAAATAACCATAAAACCGCCGCCATAGCTTATCACAGAAAAACACAGCGTTTTTGGAAAGTGTCCATCGAATACCTGCCGGCATCATATCCCGGTACGGGGGATACCTTTACATCGGTGGTGACAGCCGCTCTGTTGCAGGGTGATAGTCTGCCCATTGCCATGGATCGTGCTGTGAATTTCATCAACATCGGGGTGAGGGCAACCTTTGGACACGATTACGACCCCCGGGAAGGCATTATGCTTGAACGTGTGTTGCATACCCTGGATGGTCCTGTTCAGTCGAGTTCTTATCAACTAATGGATTGATGCTTATGAAAGATAATCTGCCTGCTCTTTTAGCGCTTGATTACGATGGTACCCTGGCACAAACCAACGGCAGGGTGGGGGAAACTGAAATTTCCGCTCTGGAAAAACTGGGCAAATCCGGGATTGTTCGGGTTGTTGCCACCGGACGCAGCCTTTTTTCAGCCGATGAAGTTATGCAGGCCGGGTTGCCAATTGACTACCTGGTGTTTTCCAGCGGCGTTGGCATTATGCACTGGCCGGACCGCAGCCTTCTAGCCAAAAATGGTCTGGATGTGGACGTAGCAGTTCAGATTATTGATTTTCTGAGAACCAGCGACCTGAGTTTTATGGTACACCATCCGGCGCCGTTGAATCACCATTTCTATTACCGTGAGGGAAAAGCCCAAAACCCGGATTTTCACCGCCGGATTGAACGGTACAGCGGTTTTGCACTCCCGCTGAAATCCGTTACGGAGTTTTCAGGTATATCCCAGCTACTGGTGGTGCTGGAACAAGACGGCCTGCATTGGCTGGATAAACTCAGAACACAGTTTCCTGATGTGAATGTCGTGCGCACAACCTCCCCGCTTGACCACAACAGCATGTGGATAGAGATATTTCCCAAGCATGTATCCAAAGCCAGTGGGTTGATTTACCTGGCCGACAAACTTGGCATCAGTCACGATGACATCTGGTGCGTTGGCAACGATTACAACGATATTGATATGCTGCGCTTCGGCGGGCAGTCGTGGGTGGTGAATGATGCCCCAAACGACCTGAAACTGGAGTTTAACTGCATTGGCGGAGCATCTGAAACCGGAGTAGGGGAGCTGCTGGCTGCCTTGGCAGAGCGTTAGGTTGAGGGTTTGAGTTTTGAGTTATGAGTTTAGAGGTTTTGTAAAACTTTCAAACTTCAAACTTCAAACCTCAAACCTCAAACCTTCAACCTTCAAATCTTGCACAAAAAAAAGGGACGTCCAAAATGAACATCCCCTTAATTCTAGACAATAGTTGATTTGGTTTAGTATCTCTTACGCCCTTTATAATGGGTGTGGAGCAATTCATGTGATTTGTGTCCGAGTGGTTCACCGAGGAACTCTTCGTACAGTGCCTGTACCTCCGGATTTTCATGAGATTTCCGGATTTCGAGGCTGGAATCCTCTTCGTAAATGGCATCCATACGAGCCTGACGAATTTCATCACTGACAGGCATGGGTTGTCCGCCACCACCAAGACATCCGCCCGGGCAGGCCATGATTTCGATGAAGTGATATTCCATTTCGCCGGCTTTAACCTTCTTCATCAGTTTATTGGCGTTTGACAGCCCGTGAGCTATCGCGCAGCTAAGCTCAGCACCTTCGAGGAATCCCCATTCGGGTTTGACATCCTCAATTTTCACTTTGGCTTCTCTTACACCTTGAAGGCCACGTACCGGTGTGATGTTAAGGTTGTCAAAGGGTACTTCGCGACCGGTTACGATTTCGTAAGCCGTACGCAGAGCAGCTTCCATTACACCACCGGTAGCACCAAAGATAACAGCAGCACCTGATGAATCACCCATGATGCTGTCGTATTTTTCATCTTCAAGCTGACCGAAGTCGATTCCGGCCTGACGTACCATGGCAGCCAGTTCGCGGGTTGTGAGTACGTAGTCAACATCCTGGTATCCGCTGTCGCGCATTTCGGGACGGTTGGCTTCGTATTTTTTAGCAGTACATGGCATGATGGAAACAGAAACCATATTTTCTGCTTTCATGCCTTTTTTCTGAGCGTAATAGGTTTTAGCCAGAGCACCGAACATCTGCTGTGGTGATTTACAGGTAGAAACGTTTGGCAGGTACTCAGGGAATTTATGCTCAATGAATTTCACCCATCCCGGTGAGCAGCTTGTGGTCATCGGAAGAGCAGTTTCAGTATCTTTTTCAACCAGGGCTTTTTTCAGTCTGGTTAGCAACTCGGTGCCTTCTTCCATAATGGTAAGGTCGGCAGTAAAGTCGGTATCCAGTACAGAATCAAAACCAAGGCGACGCAATGCCGCTACCATTTTGCCGGTAACGCGGTTTCCGGGAGAAAGATCAAGGTCTTCACCCAGGCCAATACGTACTGCAGGTGCTGTTTGAACAACCACGTGCATGTTTGGGTTGTTGATAACATCCCAAACCTGATCGATGTAGTTTTTCTCAGTAAGTGCGCCTGTTGGGCAGTGAGTAACACACTGACCGCAGTTGGTACATACCACGGAGTGCATGGGTTTGTCCATGAATGTGGCAATTTTCTGGTCTTCACCTTTATTGATGACAGCAAGTGCAGAAACCGACTGCAGTTCAGTACATGTGCGAACACAACGCTGGCAGCGGATGCATTTTGAATCATCTTTGATGATGGAAGGTGAAAAATCATCAATTGTATAGCCTTTCTCTTCCACCAGTTTCAGGAAGGTGTCTTCGTTGATACGGTACTCAATGGCGAGTTCCTGTAGTTCACATTTGCCGTTTTTGTAACAGCTTGTGCAATCGGATTTGTGCTCTGATAGCAGCAGTTCAACAACGTGTTTTCTGGCCTGCCTTACTTTTGCTGAGTTGGTAAACAGCTCCATGCCTTCGGAGACAGGAGTTGCACAGGCAGCCGGAAGGGTTCTGGCGCCTTTTTGTTCAACAACGCATACCCTGCAGTTACCGGCAACACAAAGGTCCGGGTGATGACAAAGCGTAGGAATGCGGAATCCCAGTTTTTTAGCTGCGTCGAGAATAAGGGTTCCTTCTTCAACGGTTACCGGGATGTTGTTTATCTTAAGGTTAACTTCAAATTTTCCCATGATATCTAGAATTTTTGAGTTCAATAATAATTAGTAAATGATTTCTTCTTTAAAATGGGTTACAATCGAGGTGAAGGGATTGTAAACAGACTGTCCGAGGCCGCATTTGGATGCAGTGTTCATGGTTTCAGCCAGTTGTTTCAGATCTTCAAGGTATGAAGGATCTTTTTCACCTGATTTAACGGCTTCAATGCCTTTAAGCAGTTGTTGACAACCAACACGGCATGGCGTACACTGTCCGCAGGATTCTTCTGCAAAGAATTCCAGGTAATCATGCAGTACATTGTACATGGAGCGTGATGAATTGAAAAGCATCATTGATCCGCCGGTAGGAACACCTTCGTATCCGATAATCTGGTCTTCGAATTTTTTCCGTGGAACACAGAGTCCTGAAGCACCACCAATTTGTACTGCTTTGGTATCACCGTCGCCATATTCGTTGACGAATTCGCTTACCTGCAATCCCATTTCAAGCTCATAGATGCCAGCGGTTGGCGTGTCTCCGGATACTGAGAAAACTTTGGATCCGCGTGAGTCGTTGGTACCGAGTTCTTTAAAACCTTCCGGTCCGTATTTGTTGATCATGGTAGCGTATACCAGGGTTTCAACATTGTTGATAACGGTTGGTTTGTTCAGGTAACCGGCTTTGGTAGGATAAGGTGGTTTGTTTCTGGGCTCACCACGTTTGCCTTCCATGGATTCGAACAGGGCTGATTCTTCGCCGCAGATGTATGCACCGCTTCCCCAGCGTAATTCGATTTCGAATTCCATGCCTTTGTCTTTTACCGCTTTGTTAAATTCATCCAGTTGTTTCTGAAGGGTTTTGCGCATAAAACGGTATTCGGCACGCACATAAATAAATCCTTTCTTAGCACCAACAGCGTACCCGGCAATTGCCATACCTGTAAAAACTTTACCCGGAACCTGCTCAAGGATTTCCCGGTCTTTAAAAGTACCGGGTTCGCCTTCGTCAGCGTTGCAAATGATAAATTTATCAAATGCATCTTCGCTGCGTGTGAATTTCCATTTCAGGCCAGTTGGAAAACCAGCGCCACCACGACCCCTAAGGCCGGAGTCGATCATGTCAAGGATGATGTCGTCGGGTGAACGTTTGATAACCTTGTCCAGCACCGCCAACGCATCACATCCTTCTTTATCAAAAATAAGGTCTACTTTATTTAATTTCTTAAAATCCATACCTGTAAATTTTGAGGTTTTGTGTTAAAATTATTTAGCCATGTAATCTTCAATGATCTTAATGACTTTCTCTTTGGTTAGCTCGGTGTAGATGTCATCATTTATCAGCATAGCCGGCCCTTTGTGACACCAGCCCATGCAATTGGCAGTTAATAATGTAAACTGCTTGTCCGGAGTGGTTTCTCCAATGTCTACCTTAAGCTGATTTTTTAGCGTGTTAATAATTTCATCTTTACCAGCCATGTGGCATGAGATGGTTTTGCATACCCGGATTACATACTTGCCCCTGGGCACAGTATCCAGGAATGTGTAAAATGTTGCAGTGCCGTACACATCGGCAGTAGAAATATCGAGGGCTTCAGCAACGGCTATCATGTCTTCTTCATCGAGGTGATTTTTCTCCTCAACGATAGCCTGCAGAATCGGCATTAAAGCCTCACGCTTCGGTCCGATGCTCTCAATTTTTCCCTGAATTAATTCCTTTACATCAGTCATGATATTAACTTGTTTAGTTGTTATGAATTTAACATTGTTATTTGTTTCACATATCAAACATATCTTAACGTCTTGATAGTCAGGTTAAATTTATTTTTTTGCCTTGCCGGCAAACATGATAAATGTCATGTTTAATGTATCTTAATGTGGATTAAGTTTAAATAGAATTCCGGGGAGGTGTAAACAGGTTGACATGCAAGGGCTAAGAATCGTTTCTGTTGTGGAGCATAAATGCGTATCAATGGAAAATCGGTTCATAATATGATGCTGATTCTGGATTCAGCATGCCGTTGATAAGGTACATCCCATCGTAGGTTTTGAGGCTTTCCGGTGTGATAATGGCTGGCTTAATGATACCGTTCGCAAGGAGCATCGAACGCCGGCACCCCTTAAGCAGGGGGCGCGATGGCGTGTATAACTGATCGTTACGTTTGAATGCCAGGTTGGCATAAGAGCTGTCTGTGACTTCTCCCTTGCGAACGATGATGATGTCATATCCGGGTGGAATATCTGCTTTTAGCTTTTCCAGTGCACTGCGATCCTCGTATTTCCAGGAATAATTCAGATTGTCACCGTTTACAAGATGAAAGCCTGATATCCGAACCGGCTCGTACGGCCGGCATGTGATTTGTCTCACCTTATCATCATATACAAGGCGTAATTTATGACGCTCCTGAATGTGACGGTAGTCCTGAATTATATTCCGCAGGTCGGGTGGTTCTGAACCCGGATAAAACCTATCCATGCAGGCATTCATGCGTTGCTGATGCCAGGGCAGGAGCGGGGCTTCTCCTTGTTCTATCCGTATGCTTTCAATAAACCGGCACATAGATTTTTTGAATCAGTTCTTCATATTCCTTATCCGCATCACTAAAGCTTGTGATACCACCTCCGCTTTTGTAAAACATCTTTCCCTCTTGTTCGGTAATCATTCGAATCATTACAAAACTGTCAGCACGCTCACCATCAAACAAACAGGTAACACCGGTATAAAATCCGCGTTGGTGGTTTTCAACTTCAGATATGATTTTCACCGTCTTTTTTTTTGGCGCTCCGGTAATGCTACCGGCCGGAAGTAATTTGAAAAACATGTCGCCTATGGTGGCCTGCCAGTTTTCAGGCAATGTGCCGGTGATTTCGGTACTGGTTTGCAACAACCGGTTGCGGTTGGTTTCTATGCTGTCAATGTAGCGGTACCGGCTTACTTCTACATCATCCGCTATGATGCTCAGATCATTACGAAGCAAATCCGTGATGGTATAGTGTTCTGCCTGTTCCTTGCTGTCATTTAGTAAGTTGCTTTTTGCATCCGGCAGATCTGCATCAATTGTCCCTTTCATGGGGAATGTTTTAATGGTATTTTCGGATATACGGACAAAGCTTTCGGGTGAAAAGCATACAAACCGGTCCCTGACCCATAACTTGTACCTGGCCTTGCTGATGTCGAATATTTCCCGGATTGATGCGTCCGATTCAAGGGGGACTTCAAAACTGAGATTGCACAGGTAGCTGTTGCCGCGAGAAATGTGTTTGCTGACCTTATCAAATGCTTTTTGATAGCTGCTATGTTGCGGTGGTGTAAATTCAATGATGGGCTTTGATACTATATGCTTCTCCGGTTTTGTGCCAGGCATTTCAGGAAAGGAAAAGCGCAGATAATCATCCTTAATATCCATCAGATCAAAAAAAAGATTGGTTTCCATGTCATAGCTGATAACAGCCAGAAATGGCTTGCGGGCTTTCCCGTATGCGTTCATTTTGCGCTTTATAATATCTCCTTTTATTTCTTTCACAAAAAGCTGTATTTTTGATGATTCAGCATTGCAAAGATATGAAAAACTGTTTGCTCATCGATTGCTACGATTCATTTACCCATAAGCTTGCTCAGATCCTGGCAAAAGCAGGTAAAATGCAGGTGCACATTCGCCCCTGGGATAAACTGAAAATGGAGGAGCTGAGCATGGCTGATTGTGTGGTGCTTTCACCGGGCCCGGGCTTGCCACATGAGTACCCGGCTTTATTCCGCTTTCTGGCAAAACTGCATGATAAACCTGTGCTGGGCATTTGTATGGGGCATCAAATAATGGCATTATACTGTGGTGCCCGACTTAGCCATCTACCGCATGTCATGCACGGTCAAAAGCAGAGCCTGATAATAAAGCACGAGGATGCTATGTTTGACGGGCTCTCCGGAAAAAACGCGGCATTGAGCATTGGTTTGTATCATTCCTGGTATGTTACAGGCTTGCCTCAGCAGCTTAGATTGCTGGCAGAAAACCAGGATGGAATAGCTATGGCAATCAGGCATAAGGTATATCCATGGCACAGCCTGCAATTTCATCCGGAAAGCTATATGACAGAGCATGGCCTTCGCATGCTGAAAAACTGGCTTGAATCCCTGGATTGAGCATTTATGCAAGTTGGTCGGCTATCATAAATACAGCAGAAATAATATACTCCACACCAATGGCAATCACAATGAAGCCAATTAAGCGGCTCAGGGAACTTAGGCCGGTTGCACCCAGGCGTTTGTTAATAACCTGCGCAGAGCGTAAAATCAGGTAAGTAAGAAAGCCTGTTACCAGGATGGTGCTGGTAATTAACAGGTAATATTCCCATGAGGGATACTCTTTGCTGTAGGAAATCAGCAGCGATATGGCTCCCGGTCCGGCAAGCATTGGTATGGCCAGGGGGGATATGGATGAATCATCCTTGGCTATGGCATCGGCTTCTACTTTCTTGTTCATGCCTTTATGCTTGCTGAAATTTCCTGTTAACAGAGCAAAACCTGAACTTCCGATGATGATGCCACCAGTGATTTTCAGAGATGCAATGCTTATACCAAAAAAGTTCATAATATACGTGCCTACCAAAAAGAAAACCACCAGGATGATTATCATGAACAAACTGGCACGGAATGCAGTGCGGTTTCTTTCCTGTTTGCTGTCATATTGCGTAATGCTGATGAATACAGGCAGTGTCCCGAATGGGTTGACCACGGAAAACAAGGCTGCAAAAACCATAAACCAAAATCCTAGCATAAATCGTTTTTGTTATTCGAGATTAAACATGCTGCAAAAGTAGTATTTTCTGAATGAATCCGGGTAATACAACGGCTGCTTAACAATTATTGATTAATATTGTTTAGATAAAAAAAGAGAAAAGGAACTATGGCCAGAGAATCAATTTTTACCATCATTCAAAAACGCTTGTTCAGAGAATGGTACCGTGGAAAGAATCGGGATGCTGAATCCGGTACTGATGCTGATCCTTCTATGGATGCCTATTTGAAAAAAGAAAAACGCAGGAGCAATTTTCGTTTACTGGTGGCTGTTTTAATTGCCATTGCTGTTGCGGCTGCAATCTTTTTTCTGGTGTGATAACCCAATTCTTATCGTGATCGGGCAATAATGCCTCCGCCGACAACATCATCGCCTTCATACATTACAGCGGATTGTCCCGGGGTAACAGCATGCAGGGGCCGGCTTAAAACAGCCTTCCATTGCTCTCCGTCCCGGAATATGCGGCCGGGCATGGCAGGCGTATTGTAACGGATTTTGATATCCACATCCAGACCATCAGGAGGCAGTTCATATTTTATCCAGTTGCTGTTGTCCAGCCTGAGCTCAGTTTTTTCCAGGTCTTCATACCTTCCCAGTTTGATGGTGTTTTTTGCCGGATTGATTGACAGCACATAAGCCGGATAGCCCAGGGCAATGTTCAGTCCCTTGCGCTGTCCGATGGTGTAGAACGGATAGCCTTTGTGCCTGCCAAGCTTTTTCCCTTGTTTATCCACAAACCAGCCTTCACCAACCTGCTCATCAATATCCGGTACAGCATCCCGCAAAAATCGCCGGTAATCGTTGTCCGGAATAAAACAGATTTCCTGGCTTTCCCGTTTCTCTGCGATGCGTTCAAAACCGTATTCACGTGCAATTTCGCGTGCTTTATCTTTTGTCAGATTGCCCAGTGGAAACAATGTGTGGCTGAGCTGGTTCTGTGTGAGCGTCCACAAAAAATACGACTGGTCTTTTTTCAAATCCACCCCCCGCTGTAGTATATAGCGATTATCAGCTCTTCGGATGCGTGCGTAATGCCCCGTAGCAAAGCGTGTATGACCGCGTTTTTCCATCTCATCAAGCAACACGCCCCACTTTATATGCGTATTGCATACCACGCACGGGTTTGGTGTCCGGCCTTTCAGGTATTCATCAATAAAATCCTGAACAACGTATTTGTCAAAACTCTCGCGTATGTCAATAATGGTGTGGGGAAAATTCAGTTTGCGGGCAAGTTCCCTGGCTTCCAGCATGGTGTCGGCATTGCAGCAGCCCTGCTCTTTCTCATCGCAGGATGGCAACTGGTAATCTTCCCACATTTTAAACGTAATACCTTCAAGCTGATAACCGGCTTCCTGAAGTAAAATAGCCGATACTGAGCTGTCGGTTCCACCGCTCATTGCCAGTAATATGTTTTTCATATGCCAGAGATATTAACGGTTACGGTTGCGCATGAAATACTTCATTGGGTTGCGCATGAAATCTTCCGGGTCATCAATTTCTTCCTGATGATCTTTGGCGTAATCCGCTTTTTCCTGAAATTCGTTAGCCAGGCTGTCGCGGTCAGTACGTTCACCATTGACATATTCCACAATCTTCAGCTCTCCTTTATTGTTGCGCATTTTCCACTCACCAACCCGTTTTCCGTTTTCAAAAATTCCCTTTTCGTCTACCTGACCATTGGGCAGTTTGTAGACAAATTCGCCATGACGAACACCCTCATGATAAAATCCTTTTTCGCGTATGTTCCCATTGTGAAAATAATAGATGTATTCGCCTTCTTTTACATCATCCTGAAAATGATTTACCAGCATTACATGGCCGTTTTTAAAGAAGTTGATTTCTTCGCCGTTTTTTATGCCATCGGTGTAATCCACTTCACTTTCTTTGTCTCCGGACGGATAATAAAATACCCAGCGTCCGTTTTTTTCACGCTCCTGATTGAAATTCCCGTAGGATGCCAGCGTGCCATCTTCATAGTACAATTTCGCGCGTGAGCTCCCCTTATCATTAAAAATCTGACGGGCTTTTATTTCACCATTGGGATGATAATGCCAAAACGTATCCTGCGGCTGGTCATCGATAAAAAAGCCCCGGTAACGCATTTGACCGTTGTCGTAATACTTTATCCACCGGCCCTGTTTGTTGCCGTTAATGTCCGTAAAGTTCAGCGTTGTATCTTCTCCGGTTTCCTGAGCTGTCAGGCCTGCCGGAATGAAAAATAACAAAACGAGAATGATGTTTATGTATCGGTTGTCCATGGATATCCTTTTTCTTTATAACTGCAAAACTACGTGATTTATTTTATTACAAAAATAATGCCGCTGACAAAGTTAAAAAAATGTGTAAACAGATTTCCGTTATATCCCAAAGCTATATCATTATCAGACCTACGGATTTTAGGACAAAGTCGGAGGATGAGTAACCAATGGGAAATGAGGAAACTTAGTTTTTCTGTTTGTTCAACAGATCAAGCAGCACACTGAACAAGATGGCAATTCCTGACATCATGGCCAGACCAAAACCCGGCCCGTTGATGTCTGCAAATATCCCGATCAGAGGTGCCATAAGTGCTCCGTATAAACTTGCGGTCTGGCTTTCCAGGGATAAAACTGAAGTCCACGATCCGGCATGCGTGCTGTCTGCAATATTGCCAACCCCAATAGGCTTGCGTATGTTTTCCACCAGAAAAATACCGGTTAACAAGCCAACAGATACTCCTGTCATACCAAGCCATGCAAATATGCCACCGGCAGCTCCCAGGAAAAGCCCTGTATACATGCTGATGCTTAGTGCTTTTGCCGGTTTTTGTATCCAGTCAGAAAACCGGCCGGAGTTTCGGGAGGCAATGCTGCTCAAACTGTAAATGATGAAATAGAATACCCCGACCCACAGGGCTTCACGTTGCACCTCGCTTCGTGAGCTGAGAAGCGGAATGCTTATCGCCAGACTTGCCATAATTGGCTGCAAATAATCTTTTACCGCTTTGTAATATCCTGAATGCAAGGCAACGAGATTGGTGTTGTGCCAAAACTGTAGTTTGCCCATTTGTTTCCACAATAGCATAAAGGTTGATCTGAATGCTTTCAGCACGCTGGTTTCTTGTTTTGCTTCAGGACTACGTTCCATTTTTCTGGGATAGGATAGAATCAGCAGCATGTCTGTAAATGCAGGAATTACTGATGCCAGAAATAAAATGGTATAGTTGCCGGAAAACCATATAAATGCGGCTCCTCCCAGAGCGGATAAGGCGTAACCGGTTTGTGACCATGAGCGCGTGCCACCGTAGTAAGCTGCTTTGTCTTTCGACCAGCCTTTATGATCAAGGTAGGAGTATATCATGGCCTTGTTTGTACCGCTGCGGAGGGCATCGCCCATAGCAAATAAGAACATGGCTGTCAGAATGATGCCGTAACTTTCGCTGAAATAAAATACAAGGTATGACGCAATATACAGGCCAAAAGAAAAGGCCAGACTGCTGCGACGCCCGATGCTGTCAGAAAATACCCCCGACGGAATTTCAAAGATGTTTCGGGTAACTTCCCGTACCGTATATATAAGGCCGATTTGCCAGTAATCCAGCCCCTTCGACAGAAAAAACAGCATGAGAAAAGCCTCAAAAAATCTAAGGTTCTTAAAAAAACCATACAGACTAAACTTGTAATATTGCCGGTTTTTTGTGAATTCTCTGTGCATTTTATTGAGGCTTATATTTTTCAGGTAATGTAGAGTATAAAATCTTTTTTTCCAAATATTCTCCTTTTCCCTCAGGCAGCGATACACGAAGGTTTATGAGGCCGCTTAGCTTCATGAATTGCCTAAGTTACAGAACAATCAAAGATCTGCGCTGTTTTATTATAAATATAAAAGAACGCAATTATGAAAAAACGTATACCTTATTTCTTGTACACTTTTTTAGCAATCATCCTGATGAGCAGTATGGCTGTAGCCCAGATTACAGTAGGGCAGATTGATGATTTTTCCTCCGGGCTTACCGGTTGGGAGAGAGGATCGGTTGTGGATAATGAACTGGAGCTGGTGGCTGATGGTGCCGGCCCGAATGGAAAGCTTGTGACTTTTAATCAGACACAATGGGCAGGTGATTATGCTGCTGCCGGTGTTAGCCAGATCAGAATCAAAATGACAAACCCCGGAGATCAGACCTTATCTGTACGCGTTGCATTGGGAACAGGAACAAATGCAAACCTGGGAAGCTGGTATGCTTCAACAAATGCCCGGACTGTAGCTGCCGGTGAATCTGATTACTTTACGTTTTCACTGCAGTCTGATGACATGTCCCTTGTTGTCGGCAGTGAGGATCTTGCCACTGTTTTGTCAGGTGTGGTTACACTGCGTATTCTGCACGCTGAATCACCCTCAGCTCAGGGTGATCCCATCAGTGCTACGCTTTCCCTGGATGATATCGAGGCTCTTGGTTCTGTTGGTGTACATGAAAGGAACCATGAATCAGATATATCGGTTTATCCCACACCTGCTAACGACTGGTTTGCTGTGAACGGAACCATCCCGCTAAAATCAGTGACAGTTTACAACATGACCGGAACCACCGAAAAGGTGTGGAAAAATCCCTCATCCAACACCTCTTTTGCTGTTTCGGAGCTGAGCAGCGGCCTTTACATAATTCAGATAGAGGCTGGTAACAGCTTATGGACAGAGCGTTTGATGATTCGTTAATCGCTGTTGTATGATAAAAAAAAAGAGGCCGCCCTTTTTGGACAGTCTCTCTTTTTTGATGTTGTGTTAAACAGGTTTTAGTCAATATCAAATGTAATGCCCTGTGCGAGTGGAAGCTCTTTACTGAAGTTGATAGTATTCGTCTGACGGCGCATGTATGCTTTCCAGGCATCTGAGCCGGATTCACGTCCGCCGCCGGTTTCTTTTTCACCACCAAAGGCTCCGCCTATTTCAGCACCGCTTGTTCCTATGTTAACGTTGGCAATACCGCAATCAGAACCAACTTCTGAAAGGAAGAGTTGTTCTTCACGCACATTCTGGGTAAATACGGCTGAAGATAAGCCTTGCGGTACATCATTGTGCAGTTCAAGTGCTTCTTCAAATTCGCTGTATTTTATCAGGTAAAGCAAAGGAGCAAAGGTTTCTTCCTGTACAATGTTGAATTTATTTTCAACTTCAGCAAGTGCGGGAACAACATAATTACCGCTTTCATAGCCTTTACCACTAAGTACATCACCACCAAAAAGGATGTTTCCGCCTTCGCGTTTAACCTCTTTTAACGCAAATTTAAAGTCTTCAACGGATCCCTGGTTATTTAATGGACCTACAAGTGTGTTTTCGTCCAGAGGATTGCCGATTTTCTTGGCTACCTGTTCGTAGGCGTTAACCAAACGTTTCTTTACATCCTCATATATGCTGTCGTGAATGATCAGACGGCGTGTGGATGTACAACGTTGACCTGCTGTTCCAACGGAACCGAAAACAATACCAGGAATGGCCATATCAAGGTCAGCACTGGGTGTGATGATGATGGCGTTATTACCTCCGAGTTCAAGAATACTCTTTCCAAGGCGTTCGCCAACAATGCCACCAACACGTTTTCCAACGCGTGTACTGCCTGTAACAGAAAACAGCGGAATGCGTTTGTCTGCCGCGAAATTATCACCAAGAACGGATGATTTTGCAATGCAAAGGTTGAAAATGCCTTCGGGAAGATTGTTTTCTTTTAGTACGTCAGCTATAATGTTCTGAACTGCAACTGCAGTCAGTGGTGTTTTGGATGAAGGTTTCCAGATAACAACATCACCGGCTATAGCAGCAATCATGGAGTTCCATGCCCAAACTGCAACCGGAAAATTAAAGGCTGTAATCAGACCAACGATGCCCAATGGCTGATACTGGTCCATGATGCGATGCTCAGGACGCTCGGAATGCATGGTGAATCCATTGAGCAAACGGCTTTGACCGACAGCAAAATCACATATGTCAATCATTTCCTGAACTTCACCAAGGCCTTCCTGGTAGATTTTACCCATTTCGTAAGCTACCAGTGCGCCAAGGTCTTCTTTGTTTTCACGCAAAGCCAGACCAATCTGACGGACAATCTCTCCGCGGTGAGGAGCCGGCATGGTGCGCCATTCCTTGAACGCTGCCTGAGCTTTTGCCATTACCGCTTCGTATTCTTCAATGCTTGCGTTTTTTACTTTACCAATTTCTTTTCCATCAACAGGAGAAATAGAGCTTGTTTCTGCCCCCTTGCCTTCCAGCCATTCAGTGCCGGTAGTTACTCCACTGTTGACATCTTTAATTCCAAGATTTTTAATTGCTGATTTAATGTCAATCATGATTGTGTATTTTAAATGATTAGCGTTTCATTTTCCAAGCAAAGATTAAAAAAAATGCGGGAACTTATACGCTTAAACGTCAATTTTTTTTACAAATTAAATTAGCATGGAAAATTGAATTACTGGCTTTTTTTACGGAGGCTTTTGCCCTCAAATTGTCACCTGTATAGGTTATGTAGGGGTTGATTGTGGGTTGCTTATGATTTATGAATATTGATATTGTAGTAATGGGGTGTGTTATAAAAATGTTAAAATACAATAATGTATAATAATACCAACTATTAAGTTTGCGGAAGTGGGTTTTGTTCATTTGCGTGCTTTTTTGTTTTACATTTGTTAGTATCGTTTAAGAATAACTGATTTCTTTTACGAAGATGGGGGAGTTTTAGAATTACATCGCAATTTATTTATGCGTTTTAATTTAAGAAACTCAGGATATTTAAGTATAACTAAACATTAGGACTATGAAATTTGCCAAAAGATTTGCGTTTATGGCACGTGTGATGATTTTATTTATCATCATGGGCTTTGCCGTGAACCTGAATGCACAACCAAGCCAGGGAGGAACACCGCCCAGCTTTGAAGAAGGAAGATCAATCAATGCAGTTGGGAATTACAGCGTTGATGAAATTTCAATTTATCCACCCAATGTGGATGCCCTCCTGTTGGAAGATAAAAACAGAGGAAAAAACGGCCTGCCTCCTCGCGTTGGGACAAATGTTTCAGTGGATGCGGGACTAAATACCGCCGGAAGCTGGACAACACGTCCGGACGGATCCCGTGTATGGATTTTAAAAATCAACTCAGAGGGAGCCATTGCTCTGAATTTTATTTTTGATGATTTCCACCTGGCACCAGGAACGAAAATGTTCATGTACAATGAAAATAAAAAGCAGGTGCTGGGAGCATTTACACACAATAATAATAAAGAGCACGGACGCTTTACAACAACGAAAATTCAGGGCGAAACTGTTTTTATTGAGTATTTTGAGCCTGCTAAAACCGTTGGAACATCACGGTTTCATATTGAAAGTGCCGGGTACTTCTACAACATGAGTAAACAACTGGCCCGCATGACAGAAACCTATGGTGATGAAACCAGTGAAAAAACCGTTGGTGCTTCTGATGACTGTGAAGTAAACATCAATTGTTCTCCCGTTGGTGATGACTGGCAGGATGAAAAGCGTGGTGTCGCTCAGATTACCTTTCTGGCCGGTGGTTCATGGTACCTCTGTACCGGTTCACTCGTGAACAATACCAATTATGATGAAACACCCTATTTTCTTACGGCGTTTCACTGTGGTGCTGCTGATGCTACCGATACAGAATTGCTGAGTTGGGAATTCCATTTTAACTATGAGTCACCCGACTGTACAGATCCCGCAGGCGAACCAGCTACCGATGATATTATCGGAGCAACCCGCATCGCTGAAGGTAACATTAGTGGCGGTTCTGACTTCTTCCTGCTGCAACTCGAATCCACTCCTGACGGAACCTTCTCACCTTATTATAATGGGTGGGATAATTCTGGTACTGCCTCTGCGACAGGTGCTGGGATTCACCATCCTGCAGGTGACATAAAGAAAATCTCTACTTACGGTTCAATTGCCCAATCAGGTAGTAACAACATTGGTGGTGATGTTATGGCAGCCAACTCATCATGGAGTGTTACATGGGAGTCGAATGCAAACGGATGGGGCGTTACTGAAGGTGGCTCTTCCGGTTCACCGCTTTTCCGCGACAATGGTCTTCTCATCGGTACACTTACCGGCGGTTCATCTTTCTGTACTGATCAGACAGCTTCTGATGTATATGGTCGTTTTGAATACCACTGGACATCAAATGGTGGTACAGCTGCGGACCAGCTTGAGCCCTGGCTTGATCCTGCAAACAGCGGTGCTACTACCGTGGGTGGCTATGATCCTTTTGCTACTGCTCCACCTACTGTGGATTTTACAGCAGACAGAACCAATATCCTGGAAGGGGATGCTGTGAATTATACGGATCTGTCGCTTTCACCCAGTGGCCCGATTACAGGTTGGTCATGGGCTTTTGATGGTGGAACACCAAACACAAGCACGGATGAAAATCCCGCAAACATTGTATACAATACTGCCGGTGAATATGATGTCAGCCTTGCTGCTACCAATGCAAACGGAACATCCGAAGATACCGCGTACAATTACATTAATGTGATTGATCCTACCGTAACAACTTGCGATACCTTCTCACAATGGTGCTGTAACCCGTCAATTTATACCAGCGCTGAAGGTTATACTTCTGGTACTAATGAGTATGGTATACAGGAAGTTGCTGAATACTTCCCCGATGCTTATCCATATAATACGGTTACAGGGGCTCGCTTTTATTTTGCTCAGGTAACAAGCGGTACCAACCCCGATATTACTTTTAAAGTATACAGCGATAATGCCGGTCAGCCGGATCAGGTTCTCACATCAACCACTGTATCGCTTAGTACCATAGAAACGGCATTTAACGCTGATGGATATTACGATCTGGTTTTACCCGAATCTGTAGCCTATCCGGACAATGCATTTTATATCGGTTTTACTGTACCTGGTACTCAGGCAAGCGGTGATACTATTGCCCTTGTAACCAACGATGATGGTGACTCCGACGCAAATACCGGTTATAGCCTATACGATGGTACCTGGGAAACCTATTCTGCCTGGGGCATGTCTCTGCAGAATATGGTATTTCCCAATGTTTGCCATGATGTGTCGCTTCCACCGGTAGCCTCATTCGAGGGTGTTCCTCAAATGGTGAATGCCGGTAGTTCAGTTGCCTTTACTGATCTGTCTTTTGGTGGTACTCCCACAAGCTGGGAATGGACGTTCCCTGGTGCTGCAACCAACAGTTCAACGCAACAAAACCCAAGCATAACATACAATACACCTGGTGTATACGATGTGAAACTTGTTGTTTCCAATGCCAATGGAGCTGATTCCATAACACGCAGTGCTTATATTACCGTTGTTGATCCGAATACCTGCTCATGCAGCCAGCTTGGCCATGTTGTAGGTGGTGAAGTGCTTTATACAACCGGTGATGGTTACCTTGCCGGCACAAACGGCTACACAGACAACGCCAAAGCAGAGTATTTCGATGATTATGGTTCCGCTACCAAACTCGAAGGAGCTTATTTCCATTTCGGTCGTGCGTATGCTGCCAATACAGGTACTATGATTACCTTTAATGTGTATGCTGATGATGGCGGAGCCAGCGCAGCAGGTACATATACTTACTCTCCGGGTACTATTCTGGAAACCGTTACTGTTCCCCTTGATGATATTGTAACCGATGTTAACAACGGCGATTCCACTTATATTGCTTTTGATCCGCCAATGGATATTACCGGTAACTTCTTTATCGGGTATGAGATTCCATACGCTGGTGATTCACTTGGCCTTATGACAGGCGCTCAGGATGCCGGTACAGATGACGGATGGGAGCAATGGAGTGATAACGACTGGTATTCTATGACAGGTGCCGGTTGGGGTGGCTCATTTAATATGGCCATTTACCCGGTTGTTTGTACCGAAGGTGCGCCTTTACCTGAATTTTCTGCAGATAATACAACCATCATGACCGGCGGTACTGTTAACTTTACTGATATGAGTACTTGTGGTGCAACTGGTTGGGACTGGACGTTTGATGGCGGGACACCTGCCACCAGCACAAATCAGAACCCCTCCGTGGTGTACAATACCCCGGGTACATTCGATGTTTCCCTGGTTTCTTCAAATGCTCAGGGTAGCAATCCTATGCAGAAGTCAAATTATATTACAGTTCTGCAACCCATTGTATGGTGGGATTTCCCCGGTAACCCGGATGATGCCCTCTCTGATGGCGGTATTACGGCTAACGATGGTACCAAATCCATTACTGTAGCAGGTGGTGTAGATGCTCCGACATTTGATGCCGGTGGTGCTACTACGCAGGCAGCTGAAGCCAGTGGCTGGGATGCTGGTGCCAACACCAAAGCATGGGTGGTTGAATTTGAAACTACCAATTATGTGAATCTGAAATTATCATCAAAACAATCCGGTGAAAACCGTTCACCTCAGGATTTCAAAATTCAGTACAGCCTCGATAACGCTACATGGACTGATGTTGCCGGTGGCACAATTACCGTAGCTCAGGATTGGACTACCGGTGTTGTCAACAGCCTTAGCTTGCCAGCTGCTTGTGAAAACCAGGCCAGTGTTTATATCCGTTGGATCATGACATCGAATACTGGTATAGGTGGCAACATTCAGGGTAATCGCTCCAGTTTTATTGATGACATTTATGTTGTTGGTGAACTGTCTGCCATACCCCCGGTTGCAGATTTTTCTGCTGATCAGACAACTGTCTGCGAAGGTGCAACAGTGAATTTTACTGACTTGTCAACAGAATCACCAACTTCATGGTCATGGACATTTAATGGCGGAACACCGGCAACAAGTACTGCCCAGAACCCCTCTGTGGCTTACAATACAGCAGGTACGTATGAGGTGTCCTTGTCTGTTACAAACTCTGTTGGTGGAGATACAGAAACCAAAACAGGATACATTACGGTTAATACAAATCCAACTGTATCCGCGTCCAATACAGGTCCGTATTGTGAAACAGAAACCATTCAGCTCGGTGCTACCGGTTCAGGCGGTGATACATGGGCATGGACAGGTCCTGACGGATTTACAAATACTGCTGAAGATCCTAGCATTGCAAACGCAACGCTGGCTATGGCCGGTGATTATACGGTTACGCATACCAATTCCACGACAGGTTGTTCTGCTCAGGCAACAACAGCCGTTACGGTCAATGCTAACCCCGGTGTAACTACATCATACAATGGCCCGATATGCGAAGGTGACGATCTGTTGCTGAATGCAACACCAGGTACCGCAGGCCTTGATATTGCATGGTCTGGTCCCGACGGCTTTACCAGTACAATTGAAGATCCTTCAATTACCGCGGTAACAACGGCTGCCGATGGTAACTATACTGTAGTTGCTACGGATCCCGGTACAGGTTGCTCCAGCCAGTCAACCATTTACGCATTTGTGAATGCCAATCCAACACTGACAGCCTCCAATACCGGCGCGTATTGTTCAGGTGAAGATATTCAGTTGAACGCTACCGGTTCAGGTGCTACAAGTTACAGCTGGGCAGGTCCTGACGGATTTACCAGTACAAATGAAGATCCGCTCATTGTATCTTCTACAACAGCAATGGCGGGTACATATACCGTGGAGCTTGAAAATACAACCACTGGCTGTATTGCAACAGCGACAACCGATGTTGTTGTTAATCAGACTCCGGACATCACCGCTGCTAACAGTGGCCCGCTTTGCGAAGGCGCTGACCTTACGCTGAACGCTACTACAAGTTTTGCAGGCATGGATTTCTCCTGGACTGGTCCCGATACTTACTCCAGTATTGCCGAGGATCCTGTAATTGTTGGTGCAACAACTGCTGCCGATGGAACGTATACCGTTGTGGTTACCGATCCCGGTTCAGGCTGTTCCAACACTGCAACCACTGCAGCTACAGTGAATGCCAATCCTACCCTGAATGCAGCAAATGCAGGACCGTATTGTGCCGGCGAAACCATTCAGCTCAGTGCTACCGGTTCAGGTGGGTCAGCCTATAGCTGGACAGGTCCTGATGGTTTTTCCAGTACAGCAGAGGATCCCACCATTGCATCAGCAACTACCGCTATGGCAGGTACCTATACGGTTACCCTTGAAAATACAACTACAGGTTGTAATACAAGCGCAACTACTGACGTAACAGTGAATCCGCAACCGGATATTACTGCCGCAAATGATGGCCCTGTTTGTGCCGGTGAAGACCTGACCCTTAACGCTACCAATATTTCAGGTGGTGTTGATTATGCATGGTCTGGTCCGGGCTTTACAAGCACGATTGAAGATCCTGTGATTACCGCAGCAACTACTGCAGCAGACGGATCTTATACCATTGTTGTCACCGATCAGGTAACTGGTTGTACAAGTTCAGCTTCCACAACAGCCGTTGTGAACGCTAATCCGACGATTTCGGCTGCTAATGACGGACCAGTTTGTGCTGGCGAAACTGTCAACCTTACAGCTACAGGAAGTGGTGGTGATGTATATAACTGGAATGGCCCGGATACTTACACCAGTAGTGTGCAGAATCCTTCCATTACAAATATACAACCCATTAATGCCGGTACATATACAGTAAGCCTGGAAAACTCAACAACCGGTTGTGTCTCCAGTGCAACAACAGATATTACCGTTAATCCCCTGCCTGTTATCTCAAGTATTGGGAACACCGGTCTTTATTGTGAAAACGATAATGCTCAGCTTAATTCTACTGTTTCTGGTGGCGATACCTATGCATGGAGTGGTCCTGACGGATTTACCAGCAATGTTGAAGATCCTGCTATCAACAATATACAACTTGTAAATGCAGGTGTTTATACATTAAATTACAGCAATTCTACCACCGGTTGTGCTGCTGTTTCTCAGACAACAACTGTTGATGTAAATGCATTACCAACAGTTACACCGTCAAATACAGGCCCGTATTGTGAAGGTGATGCTATACAGCTCGAAGGAAATACCATTGCAGGTGCTACATATGCCTGGAGTGGTCCGAATAGCTATTCCAGTACACAGGAGGATCCGGTGATTTCAGGTGCAGCTCTTTCTGATGCAGGTACCTATACCCTGGAAATTACCAGTGCTGATGGTTGTACTGCGTTGTCAACAACTGATGTAGTGGTAGATGCCAATCCAATTGTTGATCTTGGTGCTGATGTCACACAGTGTTCCGGTACAAACCTTACCCTGGATGCCGGTGCCGGATTTGCAACCTATTCATGGTCAACAGGCGCAACCAGCCAGACCATAACGGTAAATACTGCGGCTACTTACAGCGTAACAGTTAGCAATGCCAGTGGTTGTACTGATATTGATGCTTTGGTATTCGATTACTATCCGGAAACCACGCTTACCATGAGCAGCACCAATGAATCATCTGCTGGCGCAAACGATGGTAGTGCAACGGCAACCCCTTCAGGTACATCACCATTTGATTACCTCTGGGATACAGGTGAAACTACTCAAACTATCACAGGCTTAGCAGGTGGATTATATTACGTAACCGTTACGGATGGTAATGGATGCGAGGTTATTGATTTTGTAAATGTTGCAACAGACAATACGCCTCCGGTAGCTGATTTTAGCGCCGATGCCGTTAATGTGTGTGCGGGTACCATCATTAACTTTACTGATCTGAGTACAAACAGTCCAACATCATGGTCATGGGATTTCGATGGAGGTGCTACAAACACTACCGTTCAGAATCCTTCTGTTGAATTTGCTGCGCCTGGTACCTATGATATCAGTCTGACAGTAACCAATGCTGACGGATCTGATACAGAAACCAAAACCGGATACATCACAGTATATGCAAATCCCAGCATTTCTGCTTCCAATGCCGGACCTTATTGCGAAGGCAATGATGTCCAGTTGAACGCTACCGGTTCAGGTGGTGATG
Source organism: uncultured Bacteroidales bacterium (assembly GCA_964418565.1). Classification (GTDB taxonomy): domain Bacteria; phylum Bacteroidota; class Bacteroidia; order Bacteroidales; family ML635J-15; genus JAQIBY01. The sequence goes on from CAYQMB010000004.1 coordinate 29,526, forward strand.
CTTACACATGGAGTGGACCGAACGGATTTAACTCCACAACTGAGGATCCTGTGATTACTGCAGCTGGCTTAAGTGCGGCGGGTACATATACCGTTGAACTTCTCAATACATCAACAGGCTGTGTGTCTACTGCTACTACTGATGTAACAATCAATACCAACCCAACTGTAAGTGCATCCAATACCGGAGCTTATTGTGAAGGTGAGGATGTGCAGATATCTGCTACAGGCAGTGGCGGAGATACATACAGCTGGACAGGGCCTGATGCTTTCACGGCTACTGGCTCTACACAGACCATTACTTCTGCAACTACAGCCGCAGACGGTATCTATGAAGTAACTTATGAAAACAGTACGACGGGTTGTTTCGCTACAGCACAGACAACTGTTGTTGTGAATCCGAACCCAACGCTTTCCGCTTCCAACACCGGCGAATATTGTCCTGGTGAAGTAATTGAGCTTAATGCTACCGGTTCCAATGGTAACAGTTACGAATGGAATGGACCTGATGGTTTCAACAGTTTTGTTGAAAATCCGACAATTACCAATGCTCAGGCGATAAATGCCGGTATTTATACCGTCGACCTTACCAATACGATTACAGGCTGTCAGGCAAGCGCTACTACAAACGTTGTAGTCAATAGTGTACCTGACATTACAGCAAGTAATTCTGGTCCGTATTGCGACGGTGATGATGTTGTACTCAATGCTGAAAGTGTATCCGGAGATGCTTTCATCTGGAATGGTCCGAACGGATTTAGTTCCGGTGCAGAGGATCCGGTCATCACTGCGGCAGGAACCGCTTACGATGGAACCTATACGGTTGTGGTCAGCAATTCAACCACAGGATGTACTGCAAATGCGACAACAACTGTGGCCGTGAACGCCAATCCAGCACTTTCAGCTTCCAATACCGGTCCTTACTGTGAAGGCGATGATATCGCTCTGAATGCTACCGGCAGTGGAGGAACTGTTTATTCATGGAATGGTCCTGACGGATTTACTTCCACAAGCGAAGATCCTGTGATTACAGGCTCGCTTGCTGCAAATGCAGGTGACTATTTTGTTACACTCGAAAACTCAGGTACAGGTTGTGCAGCAACTGTCTCAACTACGGTTAATGTGAATCCGAATCCTGTTGTAATGGCATCCAATTCTGGTCCGTATTGTGCTGGTGAGACTGCAGAGCTCTCAGCAACCGGTTCCGGTGGAGATACATACACATGGTCAGGGCCGGACTCATATTCAAACAGTGGACAAAACATCAGCATTACAGGTGCAAATGTTGCCAACAGCGGTACGTATACAGTAAACCTTGAAAATACAACCACCGGTTGTGTTGCCAGCGCCAATACTGTACTGGAAGTGAATGCTGTTCCTACGGCTACTGTCAGCAACACCGGAGCATACTGTGAAGGTGATGATGTTCAACTCAACTCTTCAGTATCTGGTGGAGATACCTGGAACTGGGCTGGTCCGAACGGATATACAAGTACCAGTTCTGATCCGCTTATTGCTTCAGCTACAACATCTGAAGGAGGCAGTTACACACTAACCTATAGCAATTCTTCCACAGGTTGTTCTGTAACGGCATCTACCAATGTTGTTGTGAATTCCAATCCCGTACTCATCGCTGATAATGATGGTCCTGCTTGTGTTGGTGATGTCATCAACCTGAGTGCAATGGGCAGCGGCGGCACTGATTATGCATGGACAGGTCCGAATACTTACTCAAGTACAGACCAGAATCCTGTTATATCAGGTGCTGCACTTGGTGATGCCGGAACTTACGATGTTGTGCTCACAAACACAACAACAGGTTGCCAGGCAAGTGCTTCAACGGTTGTTGAAGTGAATGCCAACCCAACTGTGGATCTTGGTGCTGATGTTGAAGTGTGTGATTATACAACCGTTACGCTTGATGCCGGTGCAGGTTACAATTACAACTGGTCTACAGGCGAGTTTACACAAACCATCACACCCACAGTTTCCGATACCTATTCTGTTGTTGTTACAGATTCTGCATCGGGTTGTACAGCTACCGATCAGGTGCTTGTTACAATTAATGAGGCACCGGCTCTGACAACCAGCACAACGCCGGAATATGGTAGCAATGGTAATGATGGTACGGCTACTGTTTCTATCTCTGGTGGTGTTTCTCCATTCTCGACAATGTGGATTAACGGAGAAACCACAGAAACCATTACCGGTCTCAGTGGTGGAAGCTATAACGTAACTGTTCAAGATGCCAATGGTTGTACTGCAGCTGCCAGTGCTACTGTTAATACAGTGTTACTGCCACCGGTAACTGGCTTTACAGCCGATGTTACTGAAGGTTGTGCACCTCTTACAGTTAACTTTACGGATACAAGTACAAACAATCCGGTAAGCTGGACATGGAACTTTGGTGATGGTAATACTGCATCTGACCAAAACCCGACGCATACCTTTACCGATCCCGGTACCTACACGGTAGAACTTACTGCCACCAATGTGGACGGATCAGATAGTGAAACCATGATCATCACAGTTTATGATAATCCGGTGGTTGATCTTGGTGCTGATATCGATGCATGTATGGGCAGTACAGTTACCCTGGATGCCGGTGCTTATGCTGATTACATCTGGACAGGCGGCGAAACTACTCAGACAGTTGATCTCACATCAGATGCCGTTTATGGTGTTACTGTAACTGACGTAAACGGTTGCCAGGGAAGCGACGAGGTTAATGTTGCCTTCCATGCACTGCCCGATGTTGATCTTGGTGCTGACCAAACCATCTGCGAAGGTGAAACGGTTACATTTGATGCCGGTACCGGTTATGATACATACAACTGGGCATCTGGTCAGGATACACAGACAATCACTGTGGGCACACAGGGTGAGTATGCTGTTGCCGTTACGGATACTTACGGATGCTCTGGTGGTGATACTGTCGCGTTGACAGTGAATCCGCTTCCGGTGCTTAACTTGCCGGACACAGCTATCTTAGCCTGTATCAATGATGTATTCGAATATACTCTTGAAAACACCTATGATGAAGTTATCTGGCCCGATGGCGAAACCGATCAGACATACAGTCATACATATACCGATGTCATGACAGATACGCTGTTAGTAACCGTTGGTAATAGTGGATGCTATGTAACAGATACCCTTATTGTGGATGCGCAATCCTGTAACTTTGTTGAAGAAAGCAAAGATATGAACCTCAGCCTTTACCCGAATCCGACATCTTCTGTTATTTATCTGGATATGAGTGGTTATCGTGGTGAGCTTGATGTACAGATTTTCAATGCGCAGGGTCAGCAGATTCGTGATGAATCTTATCAGTCTGATGGTGAGTTGAAACTTGATTTTGATATGTCACCATATGTACCTGGAGTGTATTTCTACAGAATAACTACTGAAGTTGAGACCTTCTATCATAAAGTGATAAGGCAATAACTTTTCTCTAAGCAAACAAAAGGCAGGGTGAATTTTTTCATCCTGCCTTTTTGTTTAAATAAATTTGTGCATTCATTGTTTAGGCTGTAATTGAAACTGAAGCAAAGGAGGGTTGGATTTAAACGTTTTTATATTTGGAAATGCTGTAGTAGCTATTTTATTATCACTTTTTTCTTCCTGCTTTTCAGGATTCCCTGCATCCTCATTGATTTCATTTATTTAAGATGTCTCTGATCCGCAGAATACCACAAACGATATTATGCTCAGAGCGATAAGCATTTTGTGTGTGTCAATCATAATGTATAGGTATTGTGGTTTCATTGCAAAGGGATAAAGATATTCCTGCGCATGTTAAATAGAGATAACCAGCATGTTGTGTCATAAACTGACGGGTATTGAGCAGAAATTTCACCTGTTATCGTTGGTGGTGTCAACCTGCTGATTTATCTGACACAGGTTTCGACATACATGCTCTGCAAAGCCTGCTCCTGCTTCTGATTTGATATTGTAAGCCGAGTGTACACCGTTTTTTTTGAGTTCATTCACTTCATCATCATAAAGCCCTGTTGCTGCAATCATACCGTCAAAATTAATGCGATTAAGCCGCTCAAGTGCATACATATTGGATTTGTGATCACCCATGCAAAGCATAACGAGCTGTACCTGATGAGACTGTATGCGATTAAAATTGATGCGTTCCCAGAAATCCATATCGGTTGCATCATCATGGATCACCTGACGCCCTGCATTTTTATGTTCCTGTACCTTGTCTTCATCGTAATCAAGCCCCAGCACTTTGCGACCATAGGTTTTAATTAATGTATCGTATGTACTGGTCCCAAAACTGCCCATGCCGAAAATTAAAATTTCTGCTTCCCCGATATCGTAGGTTCTGTCGTATGATAATCGTTTTGTTTGCTGGAATTTGATAAGTGAGTTATGAAACCGTGTTATCAACGCATAGGATCTGACGTTCAGGGGAGCGGCGATGATAAAGCTTATGGTTAATGCCAGGGCGATGATGGTTACCCACTCATTGGGTATCCATTGATTTGCAGCTCCTACGGATGCTACAATCAGGCCAAATTCACTAAAGTTAGCAAGGGTAAGTGAGGATAAAAATGCCGTTCTTGCGCGAAGTTTAAACCGCGTTAATACCAAAAAATACAGCGGTACTTTAACGAGGATGGCTGTAACAACTATCAGGGAGGCTATCAGGACAGCCGGTGTTATTTTCCCTGACATACCCACCGTTAAAAAGAATCCAATCAGAAAAATATCCTTGAATTTCAGGAGGTCTTTGGACATTTCTTCTGATTTTGCATGACCTGCAAGCATCATGCCCATTACCAGTGCTCCCAGGTCAGCTTTTATGCCTGCAAATTCAAACAAAGCTCCGCCTGCAACAACAGCTGCAAAAAAGCCAAACAGAATCATAAGCTCACCATGGCCCGAATGTTTCAGGATGTATTGCATGACAGGTTTTAGCACCAGTATAGCAAGAGGAAGCCCTAAAGCATAAAGGTTGGGGGTTTTTCCGGCAGCAAAAACCAGAAACAAAACCGCAAAAATATCCTGCATGATCAATAAGCCTATGGATACTTTTCCATGCAGAGAATCTACCTCGCCTTTATCTTCAAGAACCTTAACAGCAAATACGGTAGAAGAGAAACTCATGGCAAAAGCAATAATTCCGGCTGTGGTCCATGTTAAGTCTGCAAATGTTTTCAGGCCAGTCATGCTAAGCAGGAAGACACCCACGAAAATCCCCATGGATGATAGGATCATATGTATTCCTGCACCTGCCCAAATCTCGGGATGTAACAGGTTTTTGATTTTTAGTTTTAAACCAATGGTGAAAAGCAGCAGCATAATTCCCAGGTCTGAAATTTCCTCAATGACAGGACCGCTTTCAATTCCGAGAAAGCTGAGACCAAATCCGGCCAGCAGGTAACCCAGCATAGGTGGAAGCCCAATCCGGCTTATTAAAAATCCTAAAGCAAAAGCTATGCCTATCCATAGAGGTTCCATACAGCAAAATTACACTATTTTTTTTCTTTTCCGAAGGGTTCCATCATATTGTCAGCATATTGGATTGAAGATTTGATGTTTCTCACACAAGTTTGTTGAAGGTTTAAGTAGGATTTTAGCTATTAAACTATTACATTTGTTAAAAGAATGCGTGAGTATGGCTGTTGTTTTTAGACTACCGGATGGTAAAGCATTTAAGCTATCAGATATTGCACATATCCTGAAAATGCAAACCGTAAAAGGATTTTCATTGGGAAATATTTTCCTGACAGCGCTTTTTGCTGCGCTTTCTCATATTTTTATTGATATTCGCTTTGAACCTTATGGGTTTGCCTATTACCCTCAGGATGTTAAAGTCAGCCTTTCAGTGGGGTATGGTGTTATAATGGGCATGGGCCTGTACCTGGGGCATAATCTGATTCCGGGTAAAAAGCTCTTTTGGCATGTATGGAAAGAATTATTGTTCTGGATTGCATTAATCTTTGGTATTACCACCATTAATTTTGTTTACAGATACGTTCTTTTGCATAAGGTTTTTGATATTTATGATATTTACAGTATTGGTTATATAAGATTTTTGTTTGTTGGCGTAGAAGTTGTAGGCATAACCGCTTTGCTCTTAAAGTTTTTTCAAACCATGCTTATTAAATCTGATATGATAAAGGCTGTAGTTGACAGTCCCGGACGATTGGATAAAAATCCGCATTATAGTATAACCCAGGATTTAAAATCACAGATTTATCACGTTACCTTAATGGGTAAAAACAAAAATGAAAAACTCAAGCTACCCCTTAATTCTATTGTTTATCTACATTCGACGGGTAATTATGTTGAGGTATATTACGAGAATGGGGAGGATACAGATCAATATAGTAAGGTTATGATCAGACAAAGCCTTTCATCCGTGGAAAAACAGTTGTCAGATGAAGATTGTATTGCCAGAATTCACAAATCTTATCTTATCAATAAAAATAAGCTTACAGATGTGAAGGGAAATTCTAAAAAAGCAGTGCTTGTGATTAATGGGAATATTGATTTGCCATTACGGCGTGATTTGTTTAACCTCTACAAGCAACAATCACAAAATGTTGCAAAGCTGCAATAGTACAAGCCTCGGAGATGCTTCCCATTTCGTCACAAATCTACCCTGATGGTCATTTCTTTGAATAATGAGTGAATATTTTACGTACATTTGACGTTAGAAAAAGCAAACACGAAAAACACAAACACGGAAAAAGCAACCAAGGTAAACTACAATTAATACAATTTCATGTTAAAAAAAGGGAGTGCTGTTTTAATGGTTAGTGCCTCCCTTTTTTCTTTTGTTTACAATCAACAAATAATCAAAAATGATAATCATGCAAACAATGATGCTGGCAGATAAAAGTATGGATTTTGCAGAACTGCTCACCTGAAGATAGCGCACCAATACCACGCCGGCTTTTTTATAGTGAGAAAGAGAAAACACTATCCCCAGATTTTCAGCATAATCAAAAATTACAGTGAGAAGTACCAGCCATAATCCGGCATTGGAAACGCTTTCTCTTTTACCGAAGCGTAAAATCAACAAATAAATAAGTCCGCCGTAAAACAAGGGGAAAATCATATCCAGACTTGTACTTAAATAGTGCACGAACCGGGTTTCTGCTGTGTAAGCTTCAAAATATGCCTTATACACTGATAATTCTGCAAATGCAAGGCTGTCAAGTAAGCCGGCTCCGCTGCTGGCTTTTATTGTGGGTGTGATCAGCAGGACAAATAAAAGCTCCGATAATATTACCAGGAGAGCGAAACCTGCAATCCGCTTAAGGCTTGCTGGTTTTGCAATGGTATTGATACGTTTAATGATATTCATACCTTAACTATTAAAGCATGACAACAGGTTATGACTTTTTTGCTATCTGCAATTTATGTACCATAATGCCAGACCAGGTGTCTATTTTGATAAGTTTTTAATTTTTTCCTGAATTTTTTGCTCTGTAGGGTTGCTTCCGGCTTTGTAAAAACGTATCGCTTTTACATTTTCGGGGAGGTATTGTTGCTGAACAAAGTTTCCCTTAAAATCATGCGGATATTGGTAATCCTTTCCGTAATCAAGCTGCTTCATCAGTTTAGTTGGTGCATTACGCAAGTGTAGCGGAACCGGTGCCGGCGGATTTTTGCGTACGTAATCCAAGGCCTGATCAATTGCCAGGTAAACTGAATTGCTTTTTGCTGAAGCTGCCAGGTAAACGCTGCATTCTGCCAGTACAATACGTGCTTCCGGCATACCGATTTTGTGCACGGCATCAAAAGTGGCATTGGCGATGTTAAGTGCCTGTGGATTTGCCAGTCCGATATCTTCCGCCGCAAGTATGATCAGCCTTCGGGCAATAAACTCAGGTTTTTCACCACCATCAAGCATGCGCGCAAGCCAGTATATGGCTGCATCAGGATCAGAACCCCTTACAGACTTTATAAATGCTGAGATGATGTCATAATGCTGCTCCCCGGCTTTGTCATAGGTGGCTGTGTTCTCCTGCAGTTTTTTTTCCACCAGCTCATTGGTGATGATTAGCGGGGTGTCATCCACTGCATTCATCAGCAATTCCAGAATATTTAAAAGTTTACGGGCATCGCCTCCGGAAAAGCGGTACAATGCTGCTTTTTCTTTGATGCTTGCTTGTCGCCTGGATAATTCTGAATCCTTTTCAATCGTGTAGGCTACAAGTTTATCCAGAGCCCCTTCGTCCAAAGGTTTTAAAACATACACCTGAGCTCTCGAAAGCAGAGGAGTGATAACTTCAAAGCTGGGGTTTTCAGTGGTCGCGCCAATCAAAACAAATGTTCCGTTTTCTACGGCAGCCAGAAGTGAATCCTGCTGGGATTTACTAAAGCGATGGATCTCATCAATAAAAAGCACCGGCGGTTTTGGGTTAAACATACGGCCCGATTCGGCCTTTTTTATGGTTTCGCGTACATCTTTTACCCCTGAATTAACAGCACTCAGGGTGTAAAAAGGCCGGTCTTCGCCTGTGAGCATACGGGCAAGTGTGGTTTTACCCACTCCCGGTGGTCCCCACAATATCATGGATGGGATTTTGCCGCTTTCCATGGCTTTGCGTAAAGGCGCATTATTACCTGTAAGGTGTTCCTGCCCGAATACGTTGTCGAGGGTTCGCGGACGCATGCGCTCGGCTAAGGGTATGTATGATGTTTGCATGAAGCAAAAATAATAAACTTTACGCCTGTTTTCCCATCTCTGTCAGGAAGTTTCTGACATCTTCCACACTGTCAATGAGATACCGGGCTATCGTGTTGATGCTACCGACTTTAATGGTGTGAGCATCTTTTGGCAGGTATTTAAACAGAAACTCGTCGGTCCAGTCATCACCCATGGCCATAACAAAGTCGTAGGATTTGCCGGACATGTGATGCAGGGCTGCCTGACCCTTATTGATGCCACTGGTCTTGAGTTCCAATACTTTATTGCCTTCCATGATTTCAAGGTTGTGGTTGGCTATCATGCTGGTGATTTCATCCTTTAATTCAATGGCCCGGTTTTTTCCCAGTTCCGGATCGGTGTTGCGGTAATGCCATACCAGCGAATAGTTCTTTTCTTCATACAGGCTTCCGGGTGTGCGATCGACATACCATTGAATAATTGGCCGGAAAATCTCTTTCCATTCATTGTTCATCTTCTCCAGCATCTGCCAGTTTGCATTTTCATATACCCAGACACCATGCTCGGCAATGAGTTTAATGTTTCTTTTGCCAAACCACCGGTCCAGTGTGTTTTTATCCCGGCCTGAAATGATGACCAGTTCATTTTTGGGATCAGTGTTAAGATTATCCAGCAATTCGTACAGGGCCTTGTCGGGATAAGCCTTTTGCGGATCTTTTTTGAAGTTCGTTAATGTGCCGTCATAATCCAGGAAAATGATGCGTTTCTCAGCTTCCTTGTATTGCTCAAGTATGGTAGCTTTCACCCGGTCAATGTTTTTGGGGATATACTGAGCTTTATGCTGAGTTTGTTTTTCAAGTGTAGAGAGAAAGTCATTTGCCCATTTGGTGACATTGTAGCGTTTAAGCCTGTCTTTCAGGACAATATTGCGTTCGTTTTGTTCTGCTTCGGGCATATTAATGGCCTGATCCAGACTATCGGCAATTTCATCCATATTATTGGGGTTGATGATGAGGGCCTCGCTCATTTCTTTGGCTGATCCTGCCATTTCCGAAAGAATAAGAACCCCTTTGTTGTCGGGTTTTGATGCCAGGTATTCTTTGGCAACCAAATTCATTCCGTCTCGTACCGGGGTAAGCAATGCTATGTCGCTGGCCAGATAAAGCTCTATGAGTTTATCCAGTGGCATGCTACGATAAAAATACCAGATCGGTGTCCAGTTGATGCTGCCAAATTTACCATTTATCCTGCCAACCAATTCGTCAACTTCACGTTTCATTTTTTTGTATTGCGGAACATTTGAGCGTGTTGGGGTGGCAAGCATCAGCAACGTAACCTTTTCGCGGTGTTCCGGGTATTTTTCCAGAAAACGCTCAAAACCCAGTAAGCGGTTTGGTATGCCTTTGCTGTAATCAAGCCGGTCGATGGAAAGTACCAACCGGCGTTCTGGTGTGCTGAGAAAATACATGTCAATATCACGCTGTATGTCCGTTTTGTCTTTTACCGAACGGTTGCGTTTTTCATTGGCAGCATCCTCAAAATAGCTGTAATCTATTCCCATGGGGAAAACATCCAGCTTTATTTCACGTGTATTGAGTTTTATGAAATTGAAATCGGCATCATATCCCAGCAGGCGATGCGCGCATGAGCGGAAGTGCCTTTCATAATCGTAGGTATGGAATCCTATTAAATCAGCGCCAAGCATGCCTTCAATGAGCTCATTACGCCAGGGCAGCATGCGGAAAACTTCGTAAGAAGGAAACGGGATGTGCAGGAAAAATCCAATTCCCAGATCGGGAAATTTCTCCCTTAGCATACCGGGTAAAAGCAGGAGGTGGTAATCATGTATCCACACGGTATCGTCTTCATTGATTTGTTCTGCAATTGTATCTGCAAAAATCTGATTTACCCTGACATAGGATTCCCAGTATTTGGTTTTGTATTCAGCGTATTGCATAAAATAATGAAACAAAGGCCATATTGTCCGGTTGCTGAAACCGTAATAATAATTATCAATATCTTCTTCACTCAGATATACAGGGGCACACTTGTTTTTTGCAAGGAGGTTCTCGGTTTCCTTAAGTTTTTTATCGCTTAAATCCTCAGGATTGTACCGGGGCCAGCCAAACCACAGGCTGTCATTATTTTCATGAACTGATTTCATTCCTGTTGCAAGACCCCCTATGCCTTGCTCTAACGTTGTTTCCTCTCCGCTAAAATCCAGACTTACCGGTAATCGGTTGGAAATAATGATAATTCTTTGCATATTGATTTAGTTTTTTGATAAAATACGGATATTTTTGTAAATAACAATAGTATTTTTTGAATGTTTTAAGAAGAATGACGAATGGAAAATCTTAACTATGGTGTGATTGGCAACTGCCGGACTGCGGCTTTGGTGTCAGATGAGGGGGCGATTGAATGGATGTGTCTTCCAAAATTTGACAGCGCGTCGGTTTTTTCAAAAATACTGGATAAAGAAAAGGGCGGGGAGTTTGGTATTATTCCTTCGGGAGCATATGAAATCAAACAAGCGTATATCCCGCGCACCAACCTGTTGGTGACACGCTTTACAAATGGAGCGGATACATTTGAAATAGTGGATTTTATGCCCCGGTATAAGGAGGAGGAGCCGGATTATTATGCACCTCCCGATGTTGTAAGGTACATCAGGCATATCAGTGGTAAACCAAAAATCCGGATTCATTACAAGCCGGCTATGGTGTATGCTCAAAACGAAACAAAAAGTGAAATCAGGGATGATTACATCAAATCCTATTCCAGTCAGGGAGAATATGATTCCATGTATTTGTATTCCAGCATGAACAAGGAAGATGTTCTGCATGGGAATCAAATCATCCTTGAAAAAGATGAATTTTTACTTTTGTCTTATCATCAGAAGTTACAAAAACAAGACATTAAGCGAGCTCATTTAAAAATGGAGCGTACAAAGGTTTACTGGCTCAACTGGGCGGAGCGAACCAATCAGTTTCCTGAATATCAGGATGATATTCTGCGATCTGCACTTGTGCTGAAGCTTCTGAGCTACAATCCCAGCGGGGCTATCCTCGCGGCACTTACCACATCAATCCCTGAAACCATCGGTGAGGAGCGCAACTGGGATTATCGGTTTTGCTGGATCAGGGATGCTTCCATGACAATTAAAGTCCTCTCCAGCCTCGGTCATTACAACGTGGCGCGCAGGTATTTGAATTATGTCATTAAACTTGTTCCTGTCAAAGATGAGCCCGTGCAGATTATGTATGGCATCAATGGCGAAAAGAAGCTGACAGAAAAAATTCTTGATCACCTTGACGGATACGAAGGTTCTACACCGGTTAGAATCGGAAATGCTGCCTACAAGCAAAAGCAAAATGATATTTTTGGCGTGCTGGTGGATGTGATATATCAGCTTTTCAAAATGTTTGATGTTACCCTGGCCAATTCAGAGGAATTGTGGACCATCACACGCAGCTTGCTTAAGGTAGTTAAAAATACATGGCGGGAACCCGATCGTGGCATTTGGGAAATCCGCAAAAGCAACAAACACTTTACATTTTCCAAAGTATTGTGCTGGGTGGCTGCCGACCGTGGTGTTAAGATTGCGCGCATGATCAAAATGAATGATTATGTCAGTGAATGGTCAGAGCTGCGGGATGAAATCAAACAGGACATTCTGGACAACGCCTGGAACGATGATATTAATGCATTTGCACAGGCTTACGGCTCATCTGAACTGGATGCTGCAAACCTGCTTATGGAATCTTATGGCTTTTTGAAAGCCGATGATGAGAAATATAAAGCCACGGTATACGCTACTGAGAAAAACCTCACGCGCAATGGACTGATGTATCGATATCGGACACCCGATGATTACGGAGTGCCGCAATCTTCCTTTACCATCTGTACGTTTTGGTTGATTACGGCCATGCACCGGATTGGTGAAAAGAAAAAGGCCAGAGAAATGTTCGACCGGGTTTTATCCTATTCCAATCATCTGGGGCTTTTTAGTGAGGATATTGATTTTGATACAAAACGTTTGCTGGGGAATTTCCCTCAGGCATATTCCCATCTGGCACTGATTGAAACTGCCGCTACCATTGGTAATGGAGGGTGCCTTACACATAATATAAAAAACAACTTTAGTTAGAATTAATTTATAGTAACCCGTTATGATAGGATTTATTGACTGGACAGTTGACCCCGTAGCATTTCAGATTGGTGCCAGGGGTGTTAGATGGTACGGCATCTTGCTGGCACTGGGTTTTTTGCTTGGCTATTTGATTTTTAGCCGTATCGCCAAAAGAGAAGGCCTTAAACAAGAGCTGGTGGACAGACTGGCAATTGTGGTAATCCTCGGTGTGGTTATCGGCCTCAGGCTGGGGCATTGCCTCTTTTATAATCCTGACTATTATCTTAGCAACCCGGTAGAAATACTTAAAGTCTGGAAAGGCGGCCTTGCCAGCCATGGGGGCGCTGCTGGTATCCTTATTGCTGTTTGGCTTTTTCAGCGAAAGCATAAAAAAATCAGTTTCCTTTACATTATTGACAGGCTTGCTATCATTGCAGCTCTGGCAGGAGCTTTTGTACGCATCGGAAACCTCATAAACCACGAAATTGTGGGCATCCCTGCTCAGGTGCCCTGGGCATTTGTCTTTCACCGTGTCGATATGCTCCCGCGGCATCCGACCCAACTGTATGAGTCCATCTTCTATTTCATCTGTTTTGCTCTCATGTTGACATTTTATTACCGGCGAAACTGGGGTGCACGCGAAGGGCTCATTACCGGCTTTTTCTTTACCGCTGTATTTGCTTTTCGCTTTGTGATTGAGTTTACCAAAACCGTGCAGATGGAAACCGGAAGTTGGGAGTTTCCTCTCAGAATGGGACAGGTGCTTAGCATACCATTCATCCTTATCGGGATATGGCTGATGTGGAGGGCTTTCAGACGTCAGCCGTTGAAACTGCCTTTCAGGGATGCCTGATGTGAATCACTGGTGCGTGTGAACATTTAGGCCTTGTTTTTTGTAATCTCTCCAAACAATAAATATTGTATACAATGGAAAATTTTACGTTTTATAATCCTGTCAAGATAATTTTTGGTAAAGGTGAAATACCCGGTGTTGCTGCTCAGATACCTGAAACTTCACATGTTATGGTTTTGTACGGTGGCGGATCCATAAAGAAAAATGGTATCCATGCCCAGGTTAAAGATGCCCTTAAAAATCATAAGGTGACAGAATTTGGTGGGATAGAGGCCAATCCAAAATACGAAACCCTCATGAAAGCCGTTGAGCTGGTAAAAGAAAAGGATGTTGATTTCCTGCTTGCGGTTGGAGGCGGATCTGTGATTGACGGAACAAAATTTGTTGCGGCAGCTGCCCTCTACGAAGGTGAGGACCCGTGGTATATGTTGAGTAAAGGCGAAAAAGTGAAAGCCGCCCTGCCTGTTGGTGTTGTCTTAACCCTGCCGGCTACCGGTTCCGAAATGAATGCAGGAGCTGTTATCAACCGTGAAAGTACAAAGGAAAAACTGCCTTTTGGTCATCCGCGTCTGTTTCCGCGCTTCTCTGTACTTGATCCCGAGGTTGTGTACAGCCTGCCAGAGCGGCAAGTCAGAAACGGAATTGTTGATGCCTTTGTGCACGTTATGGAGCAATACCTGACCTACCCTGTCAATGCAGAAGTACAGGACCGCTGGTCTGAAGGCCTTCTTAATGCCCTGGTGGAAACAGGTCCGAAAGTGCTGAGCAATCAGAAAAATTATGACAATGCTGCCAACCTCATGTGGGAAGCCACAATGGCACTAAATGGCCTCGTGGCAAGCGGCGTGCCCGAAGATTGGTCTACTCATATGATTGGCCATGAGCTTACCGCCCTGCATGGTATTGATCATGCTGAAACACTGGCTATTGTTTTGCCGGGTGTGATGCAGGAAATGCGGCATGAAAAGTCCGAAAAAATTCTTCAGTATGCTGCCCGCGTTTGGGGTAGATGTTGCGATGATAATGAAGACATGGCTATCAATGATGCCATTGAAAAAACAGAGACCTTCTTTAAAAAAATGGGAATGAAGACCCGTCTTTCTGACCACAATATTGGTATGGATACTATAAAGGAGATTGTGTCACGCTTATCACTGCGGCCGGGCTTTGATGCTTTGGGCGAACGTGAGAGTGTTAGCCCGGAAAGGGTGCGTAAAATCCTTGAAAGCCGGATATAGTTAGTTTATGTGTTAATATTTTTGAACTTTTTTTTGTCTGTATGACAAAAAAGTGCTTTGAAATTTATATTATTGCACTTTATTGTCAGGGGAATGAAATTTGTTCAGAAACTAATTACCTGTGGACTTTTAATGGTCCTTCCTGTATTGACGGGTGCTAAACAGCCTGGCAACCTGCCCGGGTTACATATATCTCAGCATGACATTAAAGATGAAAGCCTGAGGTTGAACACACAATGGGCATTTTACTGGCAAACGTTCCATAATCCGGAGATATTTGAGAATGACAGCATCCCGAAACCTGATGATTATTCCAATGCTCCCTGCCCCTGGAATATGAAATCCGAAAATGGCCGGCAATTTCCCCGGTTTGGTTACGGTACCTATTTTTTACGCGTGTATGTTCCTCAAAGTAAGCATAGTTATAGTTTGAAAATCCGCGGGCTCAGTTCGGCCAGTACCTGTTATGTGAATGGAGAAAAGGTTGCACAGATTGGAAGCCCCGCTGATAATCCACAGGATGCCAGGCCTGATTATAACATGGTAATTGCAGAATTACCGGCACACGAAAAATCAGACAGCTCTGCTGTGTATAACATTGTTTTTCATGTTTCAAACTACAGTCATCACCTTGGGGGAATGTGGGACATTATTGAATTTGGAAGACGGGAAACAATTTCTGAAAATTACCATAAAAGCATATTCTGGGAAATGCTTGTTGCCGGTGTCTTTATTATGATGATTGCTTACCATTTGATCATTTTTGTTTTAAATCCCTCCGGTAAGCCTTATTTATGGTTTGCCATGTTTGTTTTCTTTTTATTGATCCGGACCTTACTTACTGAAGAGGTCTTTATCAAATTTGCATTTCCTGATATTTCATATGGATTGATGTTTCGCATAAGCTATATAGCGACATTTTCCATTGTTATCTGCCTGTTGGGATTTTTTAATTCCATCTTGCCGTCAGAGAATAACAAATTTGCTTTCAGAATTCTTATGGGGCTTATGGCAGGTGTTGTAATAACTATATTGCTGGCGCCAATGCATGTATACACCTCAATGAACCTGTTGTTTTTAATTCTTACAGGCATGGTGTTTTTATACCTGATTTTTCATGTTATGGGCATGGCAATTGTTCATCGAAAGCGGGGGGTATGGATACTGCTGTTGGCAATAATTCCCGGGTTTGTTGGCTTTGTTAATGATGCCATGTACTCTCTTGAAATTATTCATACGGCGTATATAGCACATATAGGAAGTTTGATTTTTGTGGTGTTTCAATCCTGGTACCTGGCCAGGGAATTTGTTTTTGTTTATCGTGATAATTATCGACTTGCAAAACAACTTCAGGATGTGAATGAAAACCTTGAAACCCTGGTGAAGGACAGAACCCATGCGCTTGTGGACAAACAGGCTGAACTGGAAAAAGAAAAGCGAATCCTCTCAGATATCAATGAGGACTTAAAAAATGCACAGGCTTTTCAGAAGAAAGCCTCGCGTATGATTGTTCATGACCTAAAAGGGCCATTGGGCATGATCATTCAAATCACTTCTGAACCGGAAGTTAAAGACAATGAATTGATGCTTATGATAGGGCAGTCTGCTATGCAGATGCAACAGCTTGTGCTTAACCTTTTGGATGTGTCCCGCATGGAATCAAAACAATTTAGGATTGAGTTAAAACAGAGAACAGTTGAGCCTGTTGTTAATTTTGCAATCTCGGCATCTCAACGGCTTGCAGAGGGTAAAAACATTTCTTTCAGGTTTGAAAAACATACCGATTTGCCGGCTTGTTTTGATGAGCAGTTGCTTAAACGAATGATTTGCAATCTACTCAATAATTCCATAAAATACTCAGATGAGGGAGATACGGTGGTTGTCTCTATTGACAATGCTGAGTTGCACGATATGCCGGCACTTTTGATCAGCGTCAGCGACCATGGCCCGGGAGTCAGCGATGATATTAAGAATGTTTTGTTTAACATGGGAACATCAGAGCGCTCGCCCTGGGAATCTCACGGTCTGGGACTACATTTCTGCAAGCTTGCTGTTGACGCTATGAATGGGGTGATATACCTGGATACTGACTATACTGAAGGCGCACGTTTTAACGTGGTTTTGCCTCTGACGTGTGATGATTAAGGTGCATAGGTAGAAACATCAATTACCTCAATATGAAATATCAATGTTGACCAGGGTGGTATCGGACCTTCCTGATGATCACCATATGCCTGGTTGAAAGGTATTATCAGCGTAAGCTTACTTCCCTGATGGATGCCTTTCAGCCCTTTTTCCAAACCGGGAATTACCTGTTTCTGATTCATTTTAAACGTAAATGGTTCACCCTCTTTTTTCGTGTCTGAAAACGGGTTGTCATCTGTAAATACACCGATATAATGAAGCGTAACTACTGATTTTTCTCCTATTTTCGGCCCGGTTCCCTGTTTATGCACAGCCCTGCGTATTCTGTCTCCAATCTTTTCTGCCTTTAGATCATGGCTCAACAGGTACTTGTTAATATCACTGTTCTCTTGTTTTATATGTTCCCGGATCTTACCGGATTTTTTGTGATGATAAAGCTCTGCCGGAACAACCTTCCGGTTCCGGATGTGAAATCTGAGTGAGTCGTCTCTGCCAATAAACCCGGGCAGCTTTACAAGCTCTCTGGTATAACGGTAAAATCCACTGGCTTCCACCAACAATTCTGCACTGTCATTTTCATGCAATTGCAGTAATGCATAATAAATACTGCCGCGATACTTTGGCTTGATGATTTGCATCTTAAAATCACCGGGGAAATCGCGTGAGGTAAACAGCAAACTGTCGTTCAGGTAATAATCCATATGCAGATGCACCACGTCTCCAATATCAGGATATGGACCTGTGGGATTATAGTGATGCATGTGCATGCGTATGCCGTTTTTCAGGGTTTTGTAATAGCCGGGAATTTCCTCATTGTCCCGGGGTAGGGCAGTACTGTCAGTGCCGGTATTCGTAACAGGACGGAACACTTCCTTGCTTTTGTTTTGATCATATTTTGCCTGATGCTTACAGCCCGCTGTAAGGATGATCAAAACAAAAATAATGCATGCTATTGACTTGGAATTATTGCACATCGATTAAATCAATTTCAAAAATTAATGTTGTGTATGGTAAAACATCACCTTTACCTTTCTTACCATAAGCAAGATGCGACGGTATAATCAAACGGGCTTTACCGCCTTCCTTTATTTTTTGCAGACCGCGTTCCCAGCCTTCGATGACCTCTCCGTTTCCCAGCGTAAAACGTATGGGTTCTTTATCCAGAGATGTATCAAATGGTTTGCCGCTGATAAACGTCCCGGTGTAGTGCACTGTAAGTATGTCTCCGGGTTTCGGGTATTCACCATCGCCCTCTTTTAGGGTGATCACATATAAACCTGAGGAATCCGGCTCTGCTTGTGTGTTGGTGATTTCAAGGTAATTATCAAGCAATTCCAACTCTTTTTTTTCTGATACATGCAGGTTTTTTGAAATTTGCTTGCCAAAATCATCCTTTGGCAGGATTCTTTCAAGTTTAATGTGGACCAAAATGTCACTTTCCGGGTTGATGCTCTCCGGAATGCTTTCCTGTTTCATGCTGAATTTGAGGAAATCATGCGCATTGATTTTAAACGATGCGCTGTCATTGACATGCATCATCTGTAAGGCTTCCTCAAAACTGCCTCCCGGATGGCCGGGGGCTTTGATGGTTTGCATGTAGGTGCGATCTGTATTGTCAGTATCAAAAAGTACATTGTCGTTTTCATCCAGATAGCGCATGCTCAGAATCACCACATCCCCTCGTTCCGGCATATCGGTATCCGAATGTTTTTGATGAAAATGGTATCTTAATCCGTTATCTGCGGTTTTAAATGCATCATTTTCCTTTTTTACGCATGACACGGCAAAAATACTGACAGCAACGTATAAAATGACGGCTTTTCTCATAATTATTGAAGTTCAGTTAATTCTACATGATAAACAAGCGTGGCATCTGAAGGTATTTTATTCCCATCACCGGGCATGCCGTATCCCAGGTGTGGTGGAATAATCAGGCGGGCTTTATCCCCTGTACGCATTTTTAGCAGTCCCTCTTCCAGACCGGATTCAATCCGAACCCGACCCAGTCTTAGTTCCCGCGACCCGGTACTGTCAGATGAGTAACAGTATGTTCCGTCCAGCAATTCCAGATGGTAATTAATGATGGCAAGATCACCCGTATCAGATTTGGGCCCTTTTCCGTTTTCGTATATTTCGTAATAAAGACCGGACCCGGTGCGGGTCATATTCCAGTTACGCCGCTCCGCATATCCTTTTATGCGCAAATCCTGGTCTCGAAGCTTGCGCTGATTCCAGTCCATCATCGGTTCTTTGTATTCCTTCTCAATATCTTTCAGATTTTTCTGCTCCGGCTGATTATCCCTTTGACAGGCAATGCTTGATAAAAGCAGAAACTGAACAATTATTAGGATGTTAATCTGTCTCATTATTTTTTAGTTTATCAACATAAGATGGTAATTCCTGAACGAATTTTTTTACGGTTTCGTGTATGCTCAGGTGAGATTCTCCTCCAGCTGCATTAACATGCCCGCCACCATTAAAATGACGCGCAGAAAATTCATTGGCCGGAAAATCACCTATGGAGCGAAATGATATCTTAACGTAGTCTTCTTTTTCAAGAAAAAAAGCAGAAAAGACAGTGTCCTGAATCGAAAGCGGGTGATTTACAAAACCTTCGGTATCCCCGGCTTTAAAATTGTAGGCATCCTGCTCTTCTTTGGTAAGCACAATGAAAGCAGTATTGTAATCCGGCAGGTGTTGCATTTTTTCTTTCAAAGCATGCCCCAGAAAACGCATGCGATCAAACGAGTAATTATTATATACCCGGGCAAAAACCTTGTCCTTGTCAATGCCTGCTTTCAGCAAACTGGCAACGGTTTCAAATGTTTCCGGACGGGATGAATTGTGACTGAATCCGCCGGTATCAGTCATAATCCCGGCATAAAGGCATTCGCCCATATCTTTATCTAACATTTCTGACCAGCCGCTTTTATGTATGAACTGATAAACTAGCTCTGAGGTGCTGCTTGGCTCGGTGCTTGAGATAATGGTATCAGCAAAATTTCCCGGATTGGGATGATGGTCAATCAAAAGGCTCCTGCAGCTTAATTTGCGAATCTCCGGTTCCATCCAGTCGGTGCGGTTTAGCACATTGAAATCAAGTAATATCAATAGCTCTGTATTCTGTAGCGCCTTAAGTGTTTGTGCTTTATCCCGGGAGCCGATGATGACATCCCCGTGTCCTTTCATCCAGCTTAGAAAATCCGGGTAGGGACTGGGTGCAATGACCTGAACCTTTTTGCCGAGTTTCTTTAGAAGCAAATACATGCCCAGAGATGCTCCAAGTGCATCTCCATCCGGATTGTGATGCATGACGATGGTGATGCTGTCTGATGCCTCAATATCAGCCTTGCTTTTACGGATTAATTTCTCTGTAATTGAATATTCCATTTGATGGATTCTGAGTTAACTCACAAATATAATGGTAGCTCGCTTTAATTGCAAATGCCTGATTGGGATTCATTTTAATATAACATCACGAATTACTTCCCGTCCGAGTTTCTCATTGACACGCTTAATGAGGGTTTTGCGCTGGTTGTTCAGCTCGTATCGCAACACGGGGGATGTAATATGGACATACAATACATCATCCCTGAAGTACAGGCGGGATGTGTAGCGTGATGCATTTGGGCCCACAATTTCTGACCAGACCTGTCGTGCATGCACTTTGTCCAGCTCCTTGTTTAAATTGTACTTGTCTTTTATGGTTCGGATGACTTCCGATAAATTTTGTGTTTTCTGACGGCGCATACCACAAACGTATTTTAGTGCAATGTACAAAATTTTATGATACAATGCGCTTGATGACGCTCAGTGTATGGCTGTATCGCTTGATTTCCTGATTGTATATTCCGGAGTGATCAAGCAGGTCAATTCTCGCCTTTCCGCTGGCATGAATGATGTGTTTATCATCCAGAATTATGCCGACATGAATAATGCGTCCCTTGGTGTTTTCGAAAAATGCAAGGTCGCCGGCTTTTGCGTCATGACGAAAACAAACAGTTTCGCCGTGTTCTATTTGCATAGAGGCATCCCGTGGTAAATAAATATCATGCATGCGGTAGACCAGCTGGACATACCCTGAACAATCCATACCAAAGGGTGACTTTCCACCCCAGAGATAGGGCGTATTTAAAAACAACTTACAGCTTTCGGTTAAACTTCGCTTCGTGTTTTGATTTGTGTTGAGTGTATACCAGTCCCCTTCAAACGCAAATTTGCCATGCTCATCCGGGCGGGGAATGACAGCTCCTGCGGGGATGTATGACCGGCTACCATCTGGCAATGTAATCTCATTGATAATCTCTTGCAGTACGATCAGCTTAGTGCTGGGAATATCTGCCTCATTTACCTCACAGGACATGCTCTTGTCTATCCACCCCTCGTAATCATCATGCAATGAGCGGATATATAGCCAGTTGCCTCGCTTTTGCATGATCTCGTAACTTTCCCCGAAAATGAGTTGATTGATTTGCTCGCTGCGCTCATTGGCTGATGCCCTGACAGGGATTATGCTTAGCTTCGTTATGCCTGTTTTCATGAATTTATTTCAATATGTGCTAACAAAAACCTATATTTACCTGATAATTTCAGGTAAAGCTGAAATGTGAAAATATTGAAATATCGAACCAATAATGGCTGGGCTGTTGATTATTTTTCAACACCGCAGTGTTAAGAGGAAAGTGATTATACCATGAGGAAGTCATCATCGGGTTTTAAAAAGCGGTTTTTATCTGTATATATTGTTTTATTGTTCTTGCTGGTTTACGGGACAATTGTTTATCTGTATCCCAGGGAACGAAAGTTTGCGTATGAATTTCAACGTGGCGCACCATGGACACATGAGGATCTGATTGCAAATTACGATTTTCCCATATACAAATCCAACGCCGAAATTGAAGCAGAAACCGATAGCGTTCGCAACAGTTTCAACCCGTATTACCTGAAAGATACATCTGTTCCAAAGACAAACTTGTCTGGTTTCCGCGATGAATACCGTAAAGTATGGAGTGAATTCAGGGCAAAGGAGCAGCGTAAAGAGAAGTTTTTTACCTTGTCTGCAAATACTGCGAAAGATGTTCGGTTAAAAGATGAACTCGAGCAGGCGTGGGTGCAGATGTTTGACAGTTTATGGAATGCCGGTGTTATTCGCCCGGACAGCCTGAACAATGAGGGGGGATTTCGCATACTCAGATCAGGAACATCCCGGCCCGCCTCATTGGAGGACGTGATAAGCCTGAATGAGGCAAAGCAGATTGTCGCAAAAGGCCCGGAAATCCAAGGACAAAGCAGCCGTGAAGACTCCGTTATTCGAGCCCTTGTCAGTATGGTGGACGCTGAAAGGTTCATGAAACCCAACTTGTTGTATGACAGTGAAACCAATCAGAGCATCCTGAAGGAGCGGATTGACAACATTTCCCTGACAAGAGGAATGGTGCAAAAAGGTGAGTTGATCATTCAGGAGGGGGGAATTGTTGATGGGGAAACCTACATGATTCTTACAAGCCTCAAACGTGAATATGAAAACTCAGCCAATGTTACACGCAAAGGGCTTCTGATTTTTGGCATTGCATTGTTGTATGCTGCCCTGGCACTGGTATTGTACGGGTTCTTGCGGACATTTAAACCCAAAATCCTGCGATCAACAAAGAAAATCACTTTTGTCATGTTGCAGGTGCTGTTTTTTATGCTGCTTATCATTGTCATAGCACGCTTTACAAATCTTTCGGTTTACCTGATACCATTTGCTATGGTGCCAATGGTAATAAACACGTTTTATGACAGTCGCACAGCCCTTTTTGTGCACATTGTTATCATTCTGATGGCTGGATTCCTGGCCCCGAATGGGTTTGAATTTGTCCTTCTGCAAATGTTTGCAGGAATAGTAGCTGTGTTTAGCCTTACCAATATCCAAAAACGAAAGCAGTTGTTTATTACCAGCTTTTATGTGTTGCTGAGTTACGCCATGACCTATTTTGCACTGCAGATGTTATACGGGAATGGAATAAAACATCTTGAGTGGATGGATTTTGCCTGGTTTGGTGGGAATGCTGCCCTCTTGTTGTTTACCCTTCCGATGATATATGCCTATGAAAAACTTTTTGGCTTTGTCTCCGATGTTACGCTTATGGAACTGGCAGATACCAACAATCCATTGCTGAGGCAACTGGCTGAAAAGGCACCGGGAACCTTCCAGCACTCCATTCAGGTTGGAAACCTCGCCGAAGCTGTAGCCCGTGAAATTGGAGGTAACCCTCTACTCGTGAGGACAGGCGCATTGTATCATGATATCGGAAAAGCCGCAACACCGCATTACTTTGTTGAAAATCAGAGTGGTCAAAATCCGCATGATAATATGAATTTTGATGAAAGTGCCCGTGTGATTATTTCTCATGTGGAAACCGGTGAAAAAATGGCCCGCAAAGCAAGATTGCCCGAACAGGTGATTGATTTTATTAAAACGCATCACGGTCGTAGCAGAGCTGAATATTTTTACAGATCATTTGTCAATGAGCACGGGGAAAATGAGGTGGATGAAAACAAATTTACCTACCCGGGGCCACGCCCCAAAAACATCGAAAATGCCATCCTGATGATGGCCGATTCTGTCGAGGCAGCTACCAGATCATTGAAAGATTATAATGAGCAAAATATCCGGAATATGGTTAACCGTGTCATTGACAATCAACGGGATGCCGGTCAGTTTGAAAATGTGGATATCACCTTTAGGATGATTACCAAGGCAAAACGGGTCTTTACCGAAAAATTGCTGAGTATTTATCACGCCAGAATAGAATACCCTGAGCTCAATAAAAAGAAAAAGGATAAAAGCAAAAAGCAATAATTTGTGCATATTTGTGTTTCATTCATGTAATATGAAAAGATTTTGTGATGGTTAGATGGCTTGGGCTTGTTTTTATATCTCTGCTAAGCAGCAGTATGCTTTTAGGGCAGCATTCGGTGAACGTAAACGGCCGGGTTATGGATGAAATGCAGAAACCTCTCCCTTATGCCAATATTGTGGTTGAAGGGCAGCCTCAGGGAGCCAGCAGCGATGAAAGCGGCCATTTTTCCTTTTCCGTGATGACAGAGGATTCCCTTTATCTTACCATCAGTAGCCTGGGGTATAAAGATAAGCAATTAGGCTTTTCAACAAAGGGTGAGCGTGAACTTGAAGTTAATGTGGTGTTGGAGTTGGAGGTAAACCAATTGCCTACTGCTACTATTGAGGATAAATATGCCCGCAAAAGCGGCCTCACTCGCCTGAACCCGAAAACACTGGAAACCCTCCCCAATACCGGTAGCTTTGAAGCTATTCTGAAAACCCTGCCCGGCGTAGCCTCCAACAACGAAATGAGCTCTCAGTATCGTGTCAGAGGCGGAAACTTTGACGAGAATCTGGTGTATGTGAACGATGTACAGATTTACCGGCCGTTCCTGGTTCGTTCGGGGCAGCAGGAGGGACTGAGCTTTGTCAATTCCGACCTGGTTTCTTCTGTGATTTTTTCGGCTGGCGGGTTTAATGCAACTTACGGTGATAAATTGTCAAGCGTGCTTGATATCAAATACAAAAAACCCACCGAAAATGCAGCCGGTTTCTCTGCAAGTATGCTCGGCGGAAGCCTTTACGCTGAGGGAAGAAATAAAAACGGCTTGTTTTCATACCTTGTCGGGGCACGTTACAAAACAAACAAATACCTGCTGGGCAGCCTCGATACAGAAGGCCAGTATGACCCTGACTTTTCAGATGTGCAAACATGGCTGTCCTACGATTTCAGCGACCGCTTTGAAGTATCCTTTCTCGGCCATCTTGGCCAGAATACCTATCGCTTTGTTCCCGAAGACAGAGAAACTTCTTTCGGGACAATCAACGAAGCGTATAAACTTAATATCTACTTTGACGGGCAGGAGAAAAACGCATTTACAAACGGTACCGGTGCCTTTACAGGTCGGTATCACCGTGGTGATGACCTTGAGCTTAAATTTATTGCCAGTGGTTTTTTTACACGCGAAAAGGAGCGTTTCGACATCCTTGGCCAATATTACCTCAATAATCTGGAAAATAACCTGGGTGAAGAAGATCTGGGCGACAGCATTTCCAATGTCGGCGTAGGCAGTTTTCTGAACCATGCAAACAATACCCTTGATGCCGCCGTGTTTAGCTTTAACCATAAAGGTGAATACCGCATTGACGGGCACAGGCTATTCTGGGGTGCCGAATACCAGTTTGAAGACATCGATTATAAGTTGCACGAATGGAATATGATTGATTCTGCCGGGTATTCGTTGCCTTATAGTGATGAAGAGGTATTGCTCTATTTTACCGACACCTCCAATTTTGATGTGTATTCCCACCGCATGAGCTTTTACGTCATGGATGAATATGATTTTACCATAGATAGTGCTGAAATTGGTCTTACCGGTGGCGTGAGGGGTAATTACTGGTCATTCAACGAGCAGTTTGTTTTTTCCCCAAGGGCAGCAGTATCATTGAAACCTCACTGGGAAAAAAATGTTATCCTGCGCCTTTCCGGAGGCCTGTATCATCAGCCACCTTTCTTTAAAGAATTCATCCGCCGCGACGGTAGCCTGAATAAGGATATTGAAGCACAATCTTCTGCCCAGGTAGTGCTGGGTGGTGATTACCTTTTTACTGCCTGGGACAGACCGTTTAAGCTTGTGGCTGAAGCTTATTACAAGCACATGTACAACCTTATACCCTACGAAATTGATAACGTGAGAATCCGGTACTATGGCGAAAATATGGCCAAAGGGTATGCCACCGGAATTGATATTAAACTCAACGGGGAGTTTGTTAAAGGAACGGAATCCTGGTTTAGCTTCTCTCTGATGCGGGCCCGCGAAGATATTGAAGGTGACTTTTACGTTAACTGGTATGATGAAGATGGTGAGCAGGTTTTTGATGAAAATGATGCAGCCACAGCGGATACGGTTTTCCCGGGATACTTGCCGCGACCCTCAGATCAACGTATTACAGCAGCTATATTTTTCCAGGATTACCTGCCCGGAAACCCAACCTGGAAAGCCCACCTGAACCTGGTATATGGCACAGGCCTGCCTTTTGGTCCTCCCAACAGCGAACGCTATATGGCTACCGGTAGACTTCCTGATTACCGCCGCGTTGATTTGGGGATATCCAAACAAATTGTTACCGCTAAAACCGAATTTTCAGATACCAGCCCCTTGCGCTTTATTAAAGATTTCTGGATCAGCGTGGAAGTGTTTAATCTGCTGGATATCAATAATACCATATCTCACATCTGGATATCAGACATTTACGGTCGCCAGTATGCCATTCCCAATTACCTTACCGGCCGCCGCTTCAACCTGAAAATTAATATGAAATTTTAAGAGGGGTAGTGTGCTGCCTTCAGATTTTCAACCTTCTTGATATGAATGTTGTTTTTGCGAGCGCCTTAATGTCAGGCGTGTGCGCCGGAAAAGAGCATCATCAAAATCAAAAATATACCTGTATTTTCATGAGCGATAAGTTGATGTTATAACTAAATTGAGATTAAACAAACGTTTATTTTACACTAGCCTCCACAATATCAATTTCATCGTCAGTTAAGCCATACAGCTCATACACAAGACGGTCAATTTCTTGCTCTAAGGCGGTGGTGTCAGTATTGTTTTTCTTAAGGTTTATTATTTTATTTGACTTGTCATCAATTTCTAAAACTAATTCACGATTGAATGATTTGCTTACAGGAATAATCTCAAGAATAGCGGGTTTGATTTGTGCTAATGTTCTTTTTTCTTCCATTGAAATTAAACGATAAAAATATGTGATTAGTTTAGAATTAAGAAACCCAATTAAAAATTCGTTACTGTAAATTCCATTAGATGACAGTATAAAAATTCCATCTGTTGGATATAATTTATTGTAGTCAATGGAAACCGAGATTCTATCACTTGTTATCACACCAAGAATTTTACTGGGTTTTGTGAATATTTTTTGACTTCTAGCCCTATGTAAAGACCAAAAAGGATGTTTTCCTTGTTTTACTTCTCTACAATTTATGGAGTTTTTGAATCTTTCAAGATAGTTAATAATGTTGGGTATTTTTGATTCATCATGAGTCTTCCTTGTATAAATTACATTCTTATCAATATCATGAACAAGGTATTTCTTTATGTCTCTGCCACCTGTAACAGTGGGAAATACATGAGCTAATTCAAGATTTTCATTTTTTATTGTCTGATTATCCACAATAAATGCTTGTTTTAAATCAGGACTTACTCCTCTTTGAATGCCATCTTCATCAATTAATTCATTGAGATTTGCTTCATTAAATCTTGAGATTATTTTGTAGCCATTTAAGTTTTTTGTAGCAAAAACGTAATTTGGTAAAGTTTTAAAAATATTCGATTTTATAATAGTATTTGTAATTTGATTAATGCTTAATTTGGTTTTTTTACGATACTCAAAAACATTAGTTATGCTGTTAAAATATTTATCTTTAGCTATTACAATTATGCATGAAGGCCTTGCTACATCTTCAAAAATGTTATCTCCAAGGTTGACAGCCACACACAAATGATACTCTTCAATTATTTTTTTACGAAGTTTCTTGTTGTCTATTTGATACAATAGTACGTCTGGTACTATTTGAGAAATAATCGCATTATTAGATGTAATTTTAAAACTTAAGTTTATAAAAAACATAAATGTATCAATCATGCGGACAATTATTTCTGAGTTCTCAGATTTGATTTTAATTAATTTATCCTGAGACAGTTTTACACCCCATGGCGGATTCCCAATCACCACATCAAAGCCCACAAAATCACCGTCATCGTTGAGTACTTCGGGGAATTCAAAGCGCCACTCAAATGCATTTTTGTAAATTTTGTTTGTGCGTATGGCTTCAATTTCCTTTTCCAGCTTTTGAATGGATGTGGCAAGTTTATCCAGCTTTTTGTTCCACTCTGTTTTTTCCTTTTTTGATTTGTCAAAAAGCTGGGTTTGGTTGTGCATGGCAAACATTTCACCTTTTAACTTATTACGCTTGATAACCCGTTTGTCATTGGCCGCAATTTCGCTTTCAAATTCATCTTTTATTTGGTCAATAACCCTTTGCATTTCCCTCTTTTGTTCCTTGTTTTTTGCTTTGCGGTAGTTTGCAATATAATTGCGGTATGTGTCAATATTCCATTTGCTGTTTTTTAGAGCTTTTTTGATGTCAGCATCCAGTGGGTATCGGCTTATCAGCGAATTGCCACACTTAATATTAATGTCAATATTCGGCAACGTTTCCAATTCCCGGGTCTTCCCTGAATTAAGGTAGTTTGTGTTTGCTGTTATCCTCTCATGGGGCTCCCCTTTATCTAAATATTGTTTATCTGCAGTTCCTTCCCCCTGAGGCTCCCCTCCTTGATCAGGGTAGTTGTCCGTAGTTCCTTCCCCCTGAGGCTCCCCTCCTTCCAAAGGAGGGGTGTCCGAAGGACGGGGTGGTTTTTTCCCAAACTCACCTTTAATAATCTCCAAAACCGTTTCCTGATTTTCAAAAACCATCCTGTTTTCAAAACGCAGCACAGTAACACCAAAATACTTCAAAAATAAATCCCTTTCACGGTCATATTCTTTTGCCTCAGGTGTATTATGCACTTCCCCGTCAAGTTCAATAGCAAGTTTTTCTGATGGACAGTAGAAATCTACAATATAGTTTCCAATGCTGTGCTGCCTTCTGAATTTCCTGCCTTCAAACTTTTTACCCTGCAGGGTTTTCCAGAGAGTAGCCTCGGCAGGAGTCATGTTTTTTCTCAGGTTTTTGCGAAATGTTTTTAGGTATGGGAGATTATTGAGTTTTTCATAACCCCTCCGTCCTTCGGACACCTCCCCTTTATGAGGGGAGGAGCTTTTGTAGTAAGCATTTTTTAGTAGTTCAATCCACAGACGAAGCCGGCAAATTTTTACTGAATTCGGGTTTATGTCAACTCCAAACAAGCAATTTTCTATAATGGTTTGTTTTTCATGAAACAAGGTTTCCTGTACTCGTTGACTTTCACGGTTGTTGGGTTTGTACTCAAAGGGCTCGCCATCTTCATCGGTAACAACCAACTCATCATTGACCACTTCTGCCTGGTATTCTTTCAACCGTTTGCCTTTACGATCTGATAGAATTTTTAAATCGTTTTTTACGGCAATGATTTCATTGAGTGCTGAAACCAAAAAATGTCCCGATCCTACCGCCGGGTCGCATATTTTTATATTATTAATTATGGCGTTGGCTTCCGCTCTGTCTGACACTTCAAGTTTATTGTAAATGTCGTCAATGCTTTTGCAATTCCAACCTTTGGTCTCATTGAATTTTTGTACAACTGCCCGCCGTATGGTTTCTTTGGCCATGTACATGGTAATAAAACCCGGTGTAAAGAATGAGCCTTCTTTGTAACCATTGATTTTTTCAAAAATCAGCCCAAGTACAGAGGCATTTATCAGGGTTTTGTTTTCTTCCTGTATGTCTTCGCCACCTTCACTGGAAAAATCATAAGCATCTAAAAATTTAAACAGGTATTCCAGTGTGTTGATTCCTTCTTTTCTCCGTTTTCCCGTTTTGTCTTTCAGCACTGTTGTGGGTAATACAGGTAGATTAAACTCATCCTCAAGGTTGCTGATGCGTATGGTTTTATGTTCTAATTCGTTGGGTTCAAACAGTGAACTGTTGAGGTAGGGTATGTTGCCGAATTGACGTTTTACAATATCATTGCGTTCACTTTCTTTGATTGCCAAAACCTGAAAAAAAAGCTTGTTTAAGGCATCAAAATCCGGAATCCGTTCACTGTTCAGAAATTTGTAGTTATTATCACCAGCATGATATTTTATCAATTGCCCTTCCAGTAGCTTTAAAAATAAAATCCGGTTTATCCATGTAATTACCAGCTCCAGGGCAACACTGTAAATTTGTTCTTCTTTTGTGTTTCCATAATCATTGGATTTTATTTGTGTCAGGCAGTCATCATATGTTAAAATCCGAATGGTATTTTCAATCAGAGAGCCTTCATTTCTTTTGTTTTCAGCTTTACGACCAATTAGTTTTTTGCTGCCTTTTTGGGATTCCTGCAATCCTATAATGTGCAATAACTCGGAATAAAATCCTTTGTCAAGACTATTGCTGTCGTTAGCAAAGGGAAGTTTTAACATATTCTCTGGTGAGAAAAGTTTAAACAATGCTACCAGTTTTTTATCGTCCTGTTTGTTATTGTTGTTGATGATCTTTTCAAAATCACGTAGGTCAAGGTGAGTGACCGGTATCTTGTGGTCAAGCTCTTTTAAAAATGGTTTTGCTATATTTTTGTAGAAAAAGTTGGTTGTTGTTCCGGCCAGGCGCCCTTCTTCGAAATCATTAAACTGTTTTACAAGTCTTTTGTTTTCGGCAAATAGTTTGTCAAATACCGTGGCATCAAAAATAAACCACTCATATATATTTGTGACAATCAGATGTTTGACTTCGATGTTGTTGCCTGAAATTCTTTCACGCAAATAATACAACAACAATTCGTGCAGGGCTTTTGCATTCAGATTGTTTGTGTCCGGCATTTCTGATTTGTTTGCCGGGTTTTTTGTTTCAATCAGCACCCCAACTGAGGTGGATGCATCTTTTCCGTTGTGGATAACCAAATCGGTTCTGCCTTTGGTGTTTATGTAATAATTGGGTGAATAATATGTATCACTCAAAAATTTACTGATGATATTTTTGTGGTGTTCTTCTGATTCCGATTCGTTTATCTGCTGGTATAAATTGAGGATGTTTTTCTTGAAACGCTCAATTTGATTCCGGTTGGGCTTTACTCTTAAAAATGCTTTGTTGATGGATTTGCGTATAGTTAACTGGGCTGGTTTCATAAGGTTTAATATGAATTTTAAAATTTAAAAGTACAAAAAAGCGGTTAGAAAACGTATTGTATAGTGAAAACTTTTACATCTTATCAATGCAGATTTCGTATGACTATGTTAGAGTCAGGTTTAGTACAATTGCATGTAAATGCTTACCCCTCATACCGCCCCCGCACAGCCAGTTTTTCC